>NZ_CP131601.1:2700000-3000000 GCF_030685535.1 Photobacterium leiognathi
AAATGGTAGTACTTCGATTCGGTTTGGCCAACCATAGCCCATTGTGTCCATCACTAACAGTTTAGTACCGTTATCGATGATAAATACCAGTACCGCTAGCCAAAGCCAGCGAATACCTGATTCCTTAAGTGATAGCGATTGCTTCAGTGCTGTACTAGTCATTATGCAAACTTTCTCTCTTCGCCTTCGCCGTCGATATTCGTTGCACAGCGACCACAGATTTCTTCATGACCTGCGATTGTGCCAACATCAGCAACATGGTGCCAACAACGCTCACACTTTGCCGCTTCTGATGCTTTCACAGACACATATAGACCTTCGATATCAGTCTCTTGTGCACCTTCAGGCTTGCTATCAGCAACGACAACTTGTGCTTTCGATGTTAGTAGAACGAAACGAAGCTCGTCTTCTAGCTTGTTTAGCTTAGCGGCTAAATCAGCATTTGCAGCAAGTGTTACTTCTGCTTGTAGAGAGCCACCGATCACTTTTTCGTTACGTGCTGCTTCTAGTAGCTTGTTCACTGAACCACGTACTTTCTGGATTTCAGCCCAGAACTCGTTGTTTAGCTCTTCACCTTCAGCAAGACCAAATAGACCTTCGAACCACTCACCTGTGAATACGAACTTGTCACGTTGACCAGGCATTTCATTCCAGATTTCATCAGCTGTGAACGACATAATAGGAGCCATCCAACGTACTAGTGCTTCAAGAATGTAGTAAAGCGCAGTCTGACAGCTACGTTGAGCGTGACCACCACGTTTCGCTGTGTATTGACGGTCTTTAATTACGTCTAGGTAGAATGAACCCATTTCAACAGAACAGAACTGCATTAGGCGTTGTGTTACTGCGTGTAGGTTGTACGCTTCGTAGTCTTTAACGATTTCAGCTTGTGCCGCCATTGCACGACCCACAGCCCAACGATCCAGTGCCACCATCTCTTCTGCTGGTACACAATCTGTTTCTGGGTTGAAACCGTGAAGGTTCGCAAGGAAGAAGCGAGCTGTGTTACGAATACGACGGTATGCATCTGCAGAGCGCTTTAGGATCTCGTCAGATACTGCCACTTCGCCAGTGTAATCAGTAGATGCAACCCATAGACGTAGGATATCTGCACCAAGCTTGTTCGTTACATCTTTAGGAGCAACGACGTTACCGATAGATTTAGACATCTTACGGCCTTGACCATCAACCACGAAGCCGTGTGTTAACACTTGCTTGTACGGTGCTTTATCTTTCATTGCTACCGATGAGATCAATGAAGACTGGAACCAACCACGGTGCTGATCTGAACCTTCAAGGTATAGATCAGGTTCATTACCATTAAACTCAGGACGGTTATCAACCACAGCGTAGTGAGTCACACCTGAATCAAACCATACGTCTAGAGTATCAAGTACTTTTTCGTAATTTGCTGCATCTTCAGCACTCATTACGTCAGTCAGTTCTAGATCCCACCACGCTTGAATGCCTTTTTGCTCAACAAGCTGTGCTACTTTTTCAATTAGCTCAGATGTTTGCGGGTGCAGTTCTTGGGTTTCTTTATGGATAAACAGTGCAATTGGCACACCCCAAGTACGCTGGCGCGAGATACACCACTCAGGACGACCTTCGATCATACCTTCGATACGGCTTTGACCCCATTCAGGCATCCATTGAACGTTCTTGATTTCACCCAATGCTTTCGCACGTAGACCCGCTTTGTCCATTGAGATGAACCATTGCGGCGTTGCGCGGAAGATAATTGGAGTCTTGTGACGCCAACAGTGTGGGTAGCTGTGCGTAATTTTTGAGAAGTTCAGTAGTGAACCGTGCTCACGTAGTACTTCAACAACCGCTTCGTTTGCTTTTAATACGTGTTGACCAGCAAAGATCTCAGTATCAGGTAGGTAAACACCGTTACTACCTACAGGGTTTGCAATTTCAAGGTTGTATTTTTGACCAACCACGAAGTCTTCTTGACCGTGTACAGGTGCGGTGTGTACACAACCAGTACCTGATTCAGTCGTTACGTGATCGCCTAAGATAACTGGCACATCAAAGCTGTAGAACGGGTGGTTAAAGCGAAGTAGTTCAAGCTCTTCACCTTTACAGAAACCTAGGATTTCTGATTCTTCAAAACCAACACGTGCCATTACATCTTTAACAAGCTCTGCTGCAACGATTAAACGCTGAGGTGCAGGGTGCGCTTCAGTAGCAGGTGTTTGTACTAATGCGTACTCAAGATCTGCACTGATCGCAACAGCACGGTTAGCTGGCATAGTCCAAGGGGTTGTTGTCCAGATAACGATAGACACATCGCCTTCGCCTTTATCTGCGTCACAACCGAATTTAGCCAATACTGCCGCTTCATCTACCGCTTTGAATTTAACATCGATAGATAGAGAAACTTTATCTTGGTATTCCACTTCTGCTTCTGCCAGTGCTGAACCACAGTCAGTACACCAGTGAACAGGTTTGAAACCTTTTAGTAGGTGATTGTTATCAGCAATTTTACCTAGTGCACGAATGATGTTTGCTTCTGTCGCAAAATCCATTGTGCGGTAAGGCTTATCCCACTCACCTAATACGCCTAGACGAATGAAACTTTCTTTTTGACCTTCAACTTGGCCTGCCGCGTATTCACGACATTTTTCACGAAATTCTGCAGCCGTTACTTTCTGACCCGGCTTACCCACTTTCTTTTCTACCATTAATTCGATAGGTAGACCGTGACAGTCCCAACCAGGAATGTACGGTGAGTCAAAACCAGACAGAGTCTTTGACTTAATAATAATGTCTTTAAGAATCTTGTTTAGTGCGTGACCAATGTGAATATCACCGTTAGCGTATGGAGGGCCATCGTGTAATACGAAAGATTTCTTACCTTTCTTTGCTTTACGGATCTCACCGTAAAGATCTTCATCATACCAACGCTTAAGCATTGCAGGCTCACGCTGAGCTAGGTTGCCTCGCATCGGAAACCCTGTTTCAGGCAGGTTCAGGGTATCTTTATAGTCGCTCATTGATTCTAGATTCCGTTACTTGGGCGAAGTTGGACATTATTACGCTCAGACAGCCACACCCGTGCTGTTTGAGCATCTCGCTCGATTTGACATTTAAGCGCATCGAATGATTCAAATTTCTTTTCGTCACGCAACTTATGGCGTAACACGACTTCAAGCTGACGTCCGTAGAGATCAGCTTTAAAGTCAAATAAATGTACTTCTAATTGTCGACGTACACCTTTTACTGTTGGTCGATTACCAACATTAGCAACCCCCATAATAGGGCCGCTAGCTGCACCATACACTTCAACAGCATAAACACCAGAAACCGGAGTTACGCGTCGTTTTAACGGTATATTGGCGGTAGGGAAATCAATGGTTCGACCTAACTTTCGACCGTGAGAGACACGACCTGTAATACTGTAAGGTCGACCAAGCATCATCTCCGCTTGTTCAAGATCGTCATTCGCTAATGCTTGGCGAATAGCAGTGCTACTTACACGCTGCTCTGAAACACAAAAGCTTTGGGTGCTCACCACCTCAAAGCCATGTTTTAGACCAGCAGCAACCAACATATCAAAACTGCCACAGCGATCTTTACCAAAGCGAAAATCATCGCCGATCACCAGAAACTTAACACCCAATTGCTTAACCAACAAGCGTTCGACGAAATCTTCCGCACTCATGTTAGCAAAATGGTGATTAAAACTAATACACAACAGACGATCGATACCGACCTTTTTAAGCTGTAAGTATTTGTCTCTAAATCGTGTTAAGCGTGCTGGCGCGTTATCACCAGCAAACAATTCTAACGGCTGGGGCTCAAAAGTCATAACCGTAGCAGGTAATTGCATTGCATGGGCTTTCGCTACTACTTGTTGTAGTAACGTTTGATGCCCTAAGTGAACACCATCAAAGTTGCCGATAGTCAACACACAGCCATGATGCTGGGGTTGAATATTATGTGTGCCTCGAATTAATTCCATGCGCCCTGTTTCTTCTCATTTCACCCAGTATCAAACCAGAGTGAATAATCAAAATCGACCTTTAAGCGAAAAATTCCGCCGCTATTATTGCTGAAAATATCGTAATTTCGCAGTAAAAGCTGGCGGATTATATACTACTCAACGCTTGCAATCAGCTATCAGTACGCAGATGACGTGGACGAATGCCTAAAATCATCGCAATTACTAAATAAACACTGGCACCAATCGCAATTAAACCAAACAACCAGCCTACACGCTCAAGCAAATGGAAGCTTAACCATTGTTCCATTGTTGGACTAAACCATAGCAAGCTAGACACCATCGCCACACCAGCTATTGCCAAACGTAAAACAAAGAATAGTGTTTGACGACTAATTCGGTAAATATTTTCAATATGTAGTCCACGGTATAGCAAGCTTGCATTCAACAGTGCAGATAACACACTTGCAATAGATAAACCGACATAACCATAAAACGGCGCGAAAATACCGTTAAATACCATGTTGCTGACCATCGCGATGATACCAATTTTTACCGCTGTTTTGGTATCTTGGCGTGCATAATAACCAGGTGCAAAAATCTTAATTAACATGTAATTAAGTAAACCAGCCGATACCACCCAGAGTGAAACAGCAGTTTGGTTAACATCATACACACTAAATTCACCACGCATGAACATCACCATCAGCATAGGTTTTGCTAAGGTGATCATACCAAGCATCGCAGGAATACCCAGCAGCAACACCATTCGCACCCCCCAGTCCATGGTTTGTGCAAATTGCTCAGGGGATTTATCAACATGTTTACGAGAAAGTGCAGGCAAGATCACCGTTGCAATCGCAATACCAAATAAACCTAATGGAAACTCCAATAGACGATCCGAGTAATACAACCAGCTGATCGAGCCTGTCATTAAGAAACTGGCAATGAAGGTATCAAGCAATAAGTTGATTTGGGTAACAGAGACACCAAACAACGCAGGCAGCATGAGTTTGCGAATTTTTACCACGCCAGGATCGTTCCAGCCCCATTGCGGGCGAACCAAATAGCCTTCGCGATATAAAAACGGCAATTGGAAACTAAATTGGATCAAGCCACCTAAAAAGACACCGATAGCTAAACCAATTTCAGGTTGCGCTAAATGCGGCGACACAAACCATGCACAGCCAATGATCGCAATATTTAAAAACACTGGCGTAAATGAGGAAATCGCAAATTTACCCAAGGTGTTTAAGATTGCCCCAGACAATGCAACAAAGGTGATAAACCATAAATACGGGAAAGTAATTTTTAGCAGTAAACTCGCTAATTCAAATTTTTCCGCATCTGCACCACCGTGAAGCCAGTCCCAAAACCAACCAAAACCAAACAGTGCCGTTACTGCACCAGAGCCTAATACCCCGAGTAAAGTCACAATGGTTACAATACCACCAAGGGTACCTGCAGCTTTTGCTATCAGCTGTCGAGTGCGATCAACATCGCCTGCCGCATGGTATTCCGTCAATACAGGAACAAATGCTTGCGAAAATGCGCCCTCTGCAAATAGACGGCGTAAAAAGTTAGGGATTTTATTGGCAAAGAAAAAAACATCGGCCGCAGCCCCTGCTCCCATCAGGTTAGCAACCACCACATCTCGCACTAAACCAAGTACGCGAGAGACCAAAGTCATGGCGCTAACTATCATTCCAGAGCGTAAAAGACGCTTACTCACAAAAAAACCTCATAAAAGATGGTTCAGAAAGGTGACTTCTGATTCCAAATGCTGGTAAAATCTGCCGCCATATTAACCGTGTTAATCCGCAAGTGCCAACTAGATTGGTCTGGCGGTTATTCGCACAAATCATTTGACAATAGATAAGAACCAAGGCATAGTCCTCGGCCTTAAATTGTCACCGTACCAAGATTTGGGAGTTACACCCTTGGCAAATATCAAATCTGCTAAGAAACGTGCACTAACTTCAGAAAAACGTCGCCAGCACAACGCTAGCCGTCGTTCTATGATGCGCACTTTCTTCAAAAAAGTTATTGCTGCTATTGAAGCTGGCAACAAAGAAGCTGCAACACAAGCTTTCGCTGAAATGCAACCTGTTATGGATCGCATGGCTACTAAAGGCCTGATCCACAAAAACAAAGCTGCACGTCATAAAGCTCGTCTAGCTGCTAAAATCAAAGCTCTTTAATTTTTAATTATTGAGTTACGATTTGAAAAAACCGACCTTGGGTCGGTTTTTTTATACCTAAAATTCATATTCCCCTGACTCTTTACTTCCCTTTTTGTGGCACACTCCATCCACTTTCTCTCTATCGGCTAAGCACCCAAAATGAAAAAAACACTATTACGAGGTTTGCTTAACGTCTTACCTTTGGTCTTAAGCATCTGGCTTTTTTGGTCATTATTTGAGTCATTAGACAAGGTTGGCAACTTTTTATTTGGTTTATTCCACATAGGTAAGCTATTCAAAGGTGCAGGTTTCTTATTAATCCTTACTTTACTCTTTGTCGCTGGCTTACTGTTTTCTGTTAGCCCTATCGCATGGCTGTATGATTTCATCATTCGCCAATTAATGCGCTTTCCGTTCTTTAAAACGGTTTATAGCAGCATTAACGACATTGCTTCTCTTATCAGCAGCGATAATAAAAATAAAGGTCAGCAAACCGTATTGGTTCGTCAAGCAAATGATAGTTACGTGATTGGCTTTATTATGTCAGATGATATGCCTGCACCACTGACAGCCGCATTACCTGACGGTGATTGGGTACCCGTGCTTTTTCCGCTAAGTTACCAAATTGCAGGTGTAACAACGCTGGTAAAACGAGAAGACTTAACGGTTGTTGATTGGTCGTTTGAAGAGGCAATGAAATACAACCTCACAGCGGGTATTTCAACGCCTAAAAATAATAACGATAAAACACAGAAAGAAACGGATGATACAGCGGATAAGCCTGTGTAATTATCGCTGTATCAACCTTTAGGCAACGTTAGCCCCATCATTTATGGTTGGGGCTGATTAAACAAATAAACTGCTAAAATCAGCCTCACAGATGCGTGTAACCGATGGGTGCATGATCATTCGTTCTGCAAAAATCACAAAGTACTCTTCTGAAATATCATTCATTCGTTTGACTTCGTAAACGTTGCATGTCTCTTTCAGCTCTTTGGCATAAATCGATGGTGCGATAAACATGGATTTTTGATAAGCCGAAAAAGCCTTAATTAAGGCAGAATCGTCAAATTCGCCCAAAATATTAGGCGTAATACCTTGCTGATCAAACCACTGATGAAGCTTGCGTCCCATTGCTGAACGTTTACTTGGTACCAGCAACTTATAATTTTCAATACAAGCTGGAAATTCTGATTCATCTAATCGATCTGAGCAAAAGAAGCTCATACCAGACTCACCCAGTTTTTTACTGTATAGACCAGGGCTTTGAGTGGAATCAACGGGGCAATCAGATAAGATCATATCAAGCTTATGCTGAGATAACTGCTCCAACAGCATTTCGTGAGTTGATTCAAAACAACTAAAATGAATACGCTGATCTTCTGGCATCCCTTCAAGTAGTACCTGACTGACCAACCGCTTAGATAAGGCGTCAGCCACCCCGACTTCAAACAATTGATTATCACGTTGGGTATAGTTAATGCGATCTAGCATTTGATAGCTCAAATCAAACATCTTATCAGCGTACTTAAACACCATTTGTCCTAGCTCTGTTGGCTCTATTTGACGTCCTACTCGCTTAGTTAGCTTTCCTTTCAAGCGATCCTCTAGTGCACGGATCTGCCCGGTTACCGTTTGAGGCGCTAAGAACAATGCATCTGCCGCTTTAGTGACTGAGCCTTGTTTGCAGACCATCCAGAAATAGTACAAATGATTATAATTTAGGTGAGACATACTCAATATTTAGCCAATAAAAAACCCCAACGACAAAGCTTACGCAGTGCCACTGGGGTCTTCAATCTTTATCTTATTATTTATCTAATAAGTATGTGCTAAAACCTATTAGCCCGCTTGCTGACGATTAAATCGATCTTGCTTACGGTATCGCTCACCGCTACGTTGCTCAAGGGCGCGTTCTTGAAAAGAAGATTTTGAAGATATCACTTTCGTTTCTTCTTTCTTCCCATCACTTAATCCCTGTAAGTACGCTTGGCAAACATCTGAGCGATCAGCCGATGTACAATGTTGGTATTTCGTTGATGCAACACTTGTTGTTGCGAACGTTAAAAACAGTACAGCTAATAGGTATTTATACATATTACGCCTCTACTTTTTGAGCTTCCTTCGGAAGAGAACGACTCAGTAGCACATAACCTACAACAGCCGCTACCGTTGAGCCTAACAAGATCCCTAGTCGTGAGTAGGTTGCGAAGCTTTCATCCGCCCCAACAAACGCCAGTGATGAGATAAAGATCGACATGGTAAAGCCAATACCACACAGAACCGATACCGCGAAGATATGCTTAAATCCAATGTCATCAGGTAATTTCGCAAAGCCACACTTCACTGCAATAACACAAGCAGTAAAGATACCCAGCGGCTTACCAATAAACAGGCCAGCCGCAATACCTACAGGCAACATCGCTGATAAACTTTCTAACGACACGCCATCTAATGAGATACCTGCATTTGCAAATGCAAAGATAGGTAAAATAGCGAAGGCTACATATGGGTGTAATACATGCTCAAGATGCTTTAATGGTGAGTGAGTATCAGAGCGCCCATCTTTACCTGTTAGTGGGATAATGAAACCAAGAACAACACCGGCTAATGTTGCATGTACACCCGACTTCAATACACTAACCCACAGCACAGCACCAACGATTAAGTACCAAGAGATCTTAGTTACGTTCTTTAGATTCATCCAGAACAGTACTGCCGTTGAAGCAAATGCAACAGCCAGTGCTACTGTTGATAGATCTGAGCTATAGAACAGCGCAATGATCACAATCACACCAAGATCATCAATAATCGCCAGTGCTAGTAGGAAGACTTTTAAGCTAACTGGAACGCGATTACCCAGTAATGCCATTACACCTAATGCAAAAGCAATATCGGTTGCAGCAGGTATAGCCCAACCTTTAATTGCCATTGGATCGCTGTAATTAAACGCAACATAAATCAGTGCTGGCGCAACCATACCACCAACAGCTGCAATCGCAGGGAAGATGGCTTTTTCTTTTGTATTTAATGCACCTTCAATCAGTTCACGTTTTACTTCCAAACCAATTAATAAGAAGAAAACAGCCATTAGGCCATCATTGATCCAGTGAGACACTGATAAGCCTGCAACATAGCTATGCAGTGTATCGTTGTACACTGAAGCCAACGGTGAATTGGCAATGATCATCGCAATCAGCGCTGCAATGATTAAAATAATTCCACCAGCGGATTCTAATTTGAGAAACTTACGAATAGCATCGGTCATCGACCGTCACTCCTATAAAAAACAATATGAAATAATCAATTAAATGCAGTTTAAACGCCAATCTCAGCAATTGTGAAATCGGTTGTTTAGATATAATTACTCGATAATTCCGAATAATTAGACCTTTAACAATACAATAACCGTACTGTACTAACGAACATCTGACATTTATGCGCATTTTCCCTGTCATGTGTTTCCCTATAACTATAGGCAAACTGTCACAATTGACCGATTTTTGAGGTCTTATCGGACAAAAAGACAATTTTTTGCTTCACTCCTTTAAAAAACATTCAAATTCCCTCTGCTTCATTAAATACACAAATAATTTATATATTACAAATAGTTAAAAACAAAAACACAGAATCCAGTTACTGCTATTTAATCGCTTGCTATCACAAAAAAGCGACAAACTGCCTTTATGACAATGAGTGTAATATTTCTGAAATATAAGCCATCTACTATTCACACAGATTTCAACAAAATGACACTCAAACGACATACTATTGTCATGGAGAAATGATTATGACTACCCAAGCCACTACTGCTGTATCTAAGTTCAGCTCTATGCGTTGGGTCCGCTGGGCTAACCTAGCGTTCATGCTTTATCTTTTACTTGTTGCTGTATCTATGGTCAGCAGCGGTTTTAAATGGTCTGTTGGCGAACAAGCTAAGACCTTATTCGAATTTGCCTCTCATCCTGTAGCAGGATTAATGATTGGCTTAATCGCAACAGCATTAATTCAGTCATCAAGTACTGTAACGTCAATCATTGTTGGTCTTGTTGCAGGTGGTTTACCAGTAGAAACAGCAATCCCAATGGTCATGGGTGCAAATATTGGTACTACGCTAACGAATACGTTAGTTAGCTTAGGACATGCGCGTTGTAAGGATGAATTCCGTCGCGCATTCGCTAGTGCAACTGTCCATGACTTCTTCAACCTTCTAGCAGTAGCAATTTTCTTGCCACTAGAAATGATGTTTGGTCTGCTAGGTAAACTATCTAGCTGGTTAGTGTCTCCGTTCTTAAGTGCTGGCGATATGAGCATGAAGGGAATGGACTTTATGAAGCCATTAACGCAACCAGCAGTTAACCTTGTAAAAGGTCCTCTAGAAGCATTTGGCAACATGGGTGGCGTAGCATTAATCTTTATCGGTATTGCATTGATTTTCGTAGCAATCACGATTATGGGTAAACTAATGCGTAACTTAATGGTTGGCCGTGCTCGTGACATCCTTAAGAGTGCTATCGGTCGTGGTCCACTACACGGTATTGCATCTGGTACAGCGGTTACAATTTTGGTTCAATCATCATCGACAACAACAAGTTTGATGGTTCCACTAGTAGGTACAGGTGTTCTTAAAGTACGTGACGTTTACCCATTCACCCTAGGTGCAAACATCGGTACATGTATCACGGCACTACTAGCAGCAACAGCAGTATCTGGCGATAACGCAGTATTCGCACTACAAATCGCTCTAGTACACCTATGTTTCAACGTGCTAGCAACAGTGTTGATTTACGGCGTTCCATTCCTACGTGAAATCCCGTTGAAGTGCGCTTTCTACTTAAGTGACCTAGCAACAAAGAACAAAGCAGCAGTAGCGGGTTACCTAGGCCTAGTATTCCTAGCTATCCCTGGCTCAATCTTAGCCTTCACTGCTTAATAAAACGAAACATGAAAAAGCCCAGCAGATGCTGGGCTTTTTGTTATCTAAAAATCACGAAGTTACTAACACATTCTTATACTGAGAATGGGTATTGAATCGCATCGTGGTGCTCGTAACCAATCACTTCAAAATCATCTAATGTTACCCATGTTTCTAAATCATCTAACGATTTGATCTTAGGGTTAATCTTCAGCTGTGGTGAAGCGAATGGTTCACGCTTTAACTGTACATCACGCATAAGCTCTAGCTGATCTTCATAGATATGTGCGTTAATGATTTTGTGATATGCCTGACCCGCTTTATGACAGGTGATCTGTGCTATTAATGCCAATAATGTAAACACTTGAACTTGATTGAAATTTAAACCTAAAGGCACATCACATGAACGCTGGTAGCTCGTTAAATAAAGCGTATCACCAAGTAGTGAGAAAGTATGAGTGTGCATACATGGGCGCAAGCAGCCCATATCAAACTCACCTGGATTATAAAACGTTAAGATCTCACCACGATCATCGATACCTTTTGTTAAGTCATCAACAATCTTCTTCAGCTGATCAATCGGTGTACCGTCAGGCTTTTGCCAGCGACGACCTTGCACACCGTAAACACGTCCCATGTCATCTTCACCTTTACGATGAGGATTATTCAGCCATGCTTGGTTATCATTGGCGTTAGCATTCCACGTATTACAGCCAATTGCGCGAAACTGTGCCGCATTATCATAACCACGTAAGTAACCGAGAAGCTCAGCAATTGCGGCTTTCCAGAAACTTTTACGAGTAGTGATCAACGGAAACTGATTATTAGCAACATCATAAGTCAGATCAGCATTGATAACCGTTAAACAACGCTTACCTGTACGTTCATTTTCAATCCACACACCGTCATCAACAATGCGTTGGCATAAGGCTAAATATTGTTTCATAGTCCTACTCGTAAATTGAATACGCCCAGCAAAAGCCAGGCGCGAAAATTAGTAATCGTTATTCTATCAGAAGCCTGTTGACCCTGCTGTTAAGTTAAAAACATTTTTATACTGATCACTAGCAATAATACTGCAAATAGCTTTTTAAGTGTCGGCGTCGGTAGTCGACTCACTAACGCCGCGCCATAACGTGTTGCTATCATCGAGGTTGCAGCAATACCGACCAAGGCTGGTAAATAGACATAGCCAACACTGTATTTGGGTAGTGACTCACTCCCTACACCAGCGTAGATAAACCCTATCATGCCAGAAATAGCAATCAACAGCCCAACTAGCGATGAAGTACCAATGGCTCGGCGCATTTCAACCCCAAAATAACTTAGGTATGGCACAGTTAACGAGCCACCACCAATACCAGCAAGGCTCGATATTAAACCAATCACACCGCCACTTACGGCGCATAATGGTGAGCTTGGTAATGGCTTATCATTGACAACTTTCATTGATAACAGCATTTGAATTGCTAAACACAACACAATCACTGCAAAGACTTTTGGTAAGTAATGGGAAGGGATAAGCTCTGCTACCACACTGCCACTAAGACCACCTGCAATGATCCCTGGCGCTAAACATTTCACCACAGAAAAATCAATATTACCGAGTTTAAAGTGATTGCGTGCAGAAGCCATTGAGGTCATGACGATGCTGGCTAAAGATGTTGCAAGTGCAATATGCATCACAAGGTGCGACGCAATTCCGGCTTTGGGTAACAACCACACTAAAGCAGGGACGACTAATAGCCCACCACCAATACCTAATAGACCAGCCAGTAACCCGACAACAGAGCCAAGTAGCAAACACATGCCAAATAGCCAAAGGGTTGTTTCATACATAGTTGTAACCAATTAAAAAGATGTTTTACTTACCTGCGCGGATAAATCCACCCAACCCATGGTGCTCAACAAATAAGGTGGTTTTATCCCTTACTTCTGCAGATAAATGTGCAGCAAGCACATCATCAGCAAGCTGTGCCATGTCATTAGCTGAAACATGGCGTAATATATATTTTATTTTGGCTACATTACGGGTATTCATACTTAAAGATCGATACCCCATTCCGACTAATAAAATTGCACCAATCGGATCACCTGCCAATTCACCACACACACATACTGGGAGTTGGTAGCGCTCTGCACTATCAATGATATGTTTTAATGCGTTTAATACCGCAGGATGCAGTGCATCATACACACTCGCCACCCGTGAATTATTACGATCAACAGCAAGCAAATATTGCGTTAAATCGTTACTTCCCACAGAGATAAAATCGACTTTATCTACCAGCGCATGCAGCTGATATAACATCGACGGCACTTCAATCATAATGCCTAAGCGTGGCTTACGAAGCTCCCCATCATACTCATTGGCGACTTCCTGATAGGCGCGCTCTACCAAGCTTTTTGCCTCATCAAGCTCAGCAATGCCAGAGATCATAGGCAGTAAGATATCCATGTTATTCAGCCCAATACTTGCTCGAAGCATAGCTCTAACTTGGATCAAGAAAATCTCAGGATGATCTAAAGTAAAGCGAATACCTCGCCAACCTAAGAAAGGATTATCTTCTTCAATGGTTAAATATGGCAGAGGTTTATCACCGCCGATATCTAAGGTGCGCATCACTACAGTTTGCTCGGGATAGGTTTGTAATATCGAACGATACTGATTGATTTGTTCATCTTCTGAAGGAAAACTGCGTTGCAATAAAAAAGGCACTTCAGTTCGATATAACCCCACCCCATCAACACCTTTATTGACAGCAATGCTCGTATCAGCACTTAATCCAGCATTAAGGTGGATCATGATCCGCTGACTATCTTTGGTATAAGCCTGCTTATAAAGATCATCTTCAACGGTTTTGGCAAGCTCTTGCTCTTCACGCAATAGACGGCGATATTCAACCAACACATGGCGATTTGGATTAACTAAAAAATCACCTCGGTAACCATCCACTACAACCAAATTGTTGTGCACCATATGAGGGACAAAATCGACCCCCATAATCGCTGGAATACCTAATGCGCGGGATAAAATAGCCGCATGCGAGTTTGCTGCCCCCTCTTGAGAGACAACGGCGGCGAGCTTACCTAACGGCACTGTCGCTAACATGGCGGCGGTGAGTTCTCTTGTCAGTAATACAACCAGCTCATCCCATTGCTGCTCATCGACTTCTTCATCGCGAAGGAAGAATAATAAGCGTTGACCAAGCTCACGAATATCTTGTGCACGCTCTTTAAGGTACTGATCTTTCATATTGGCAAAGCGCGCAGAATACGCTTCAACCACCTGACGAATAGCCCACTCAGCCTGATCGCCACAAGCAATACGCGCCTTAAGATCCTTGCGTAACATAGGATCATTTAATAGGTGACTGAAAAGATCGAAGATTGCTAAGGTTTCTTTTTGAAGTTCACTATCAAAGCGTTTTCTTAACCGACGAAACTCTGCACTGGCGGCTTCTATGGCAATCGTTAAGCGCTCTTGCTCAAAATTGACATCTAAACAAGACGTTGGCGCAACATGTTCTAACAGCGGCTGAGTATCATCCCACCAAGCTTTAGCCACAGCTACCCCAGCAGAAGCCGCAGAGCCTGTTAAATGCAGTTTGTTACCTTGCTCAAACCACATCCCTTGGGCTTTAGCATGGGCTAAAATGCCTGAGAGTTGGGCTGCAAGCGTGACAAGAAAAGATTCTTCACTTTCATCGAATTCGCGCTGTTCACGCTGTTGAACAACCAATACACCAAGAACTTGGCGTTGATGAATAATAGGCGTGCCAAAGAAAGATCGGAATGATTCTTCTCCAATCCCTGGCAAATGTTTGAAATGAGGATGAATACGGGCATCGGCAACATTAACAGGTTCAGCACTACGACCAACCAGCCCTACGAGACCTTGATTAAAACGCAGACTTACTCGACGGTGGGACTTATGTAAACCTTGCGTCGCCATCAGGGTATAGATCTGACGCTCATGATTAGCAATATAAACTGAACAACAGTCTGTTTTCATTGCCTGACAAGTGCTCATCACTAATTGATCGAGCGCTTCTATCAAGGTTTGAGCGCTGACCACCTTGTCAACTATCTCTCTAAGCTGTGTCAGCATAACAAGCCTTATAATCCTTCTATATTGCCGATTGCCTCTATATTACATATGTTTATTTTTGCTATTACGCTTGAATTTTCGCTCTTTCCATTCCTTAAAAGGCATAGCGACAGGCGCAAATTCTTTTAATGCTCGACGGTAAACATCACGCTTAAAAGACACCACCTGTCGAACTGGGTACCAGTAACTTACCCATCGCCACCCGTCAAATTCAGGAGTAGCACCTCGCTGCATATTGACCTTGGACTCATCGCATTCCAAGCTCAGCAAAAACCATTTTTGTTTTTGCCCGATACAAACAGGTTTCGAATCCCACCGTACTAAACGTTTAGGTAATTTATAACGTAGCCAATGACGGCTTGACGCAATTATCCTGACATCTTTTTTGGTTAATCCTACTTCTTCGTACAATTCACGATACATGGCTTGTTCCGGAGTTTCTCCATCATCAATACCACCTTGCGGAAACTGCCAAGAATGTTGTCCATATCGTCGAGCCCAAAATACCTGACCATGGCTATTGCAGATAACGATCCCTACATTAGGGCGGTATCCATCGCCATCAATCACTGGACGACCTCAAGTATAAATATCTATTAATAGTGATTTTTTCATAGTAGAAGAGATCGGTAAACAAAGTTTCGATCAGATCGTGATATTTTCCCACCTTCAACACAAATTCTGGATAACTTTGCCTTTGCTATAAGGTTATAAACAACCAAATGAGACCTATCCCACATTTATTCACTCTTTCTGTGGATAGATTTGTGCAGAAAATAAAAAAACGCTTTTTTTAGTACCAATAAAGGCCGAAAAAAATCACCTACTTACACGACCAATAAACAATATAATCAATAAAAATCATAAAGATAAAAAGTAAAAGCTTATATAATAAATTTAAATAAATATGATATTCACACCTCAAAAAAACGATCGATTAAAGATCAACCAATTATGGATTTATCCACATCAGATAAAAAATTAGATTGCATACTCACGCAGCAGGGTGGCTAAAATAGCGCCACACAACTGTTCATTCAAACAGTTAGCGAAAAATAAAATATTTATTAAAAAATTTCTGTGGATATCTTTTCAAAGGATCTTTTTCTCTTTTTTTAGCCATAAAATCCCCTTATAGCTATGATATGATCCTTATTCCTATTCTTTTCCAACAGATGATCATTAGTCTCACCATGCAAGCGATCCCTCAACCATCAACACCGACAACAGAACAAGAGCTACTTGAAAGAGCTCAGCAACTTGCCGGATTAACACTGGGGGAATTAGCCGATCTTGCAGGAATCATCCCACCGCCCGATCTAAAACGTGATAAAGGCTGGGTTGGACAATTACTTGAGTGGCATTTAGGCGCAACCGCGGGTAGCAAGCCTGTACCGGATTTTATCGAGCTGGGTATTGAGCTAAAAACCATTCCCATTGGTTATAACGGTAAGCCATTAGAAACCACGTTTGTTTGTGTAGCCCCTTTGATTGGTGTGCAAGGCTTACGCTGGGAAACTAGCCACATACGCCATAAATTATCACATGTGTTATGGATCCCTGTTGAAGGAGAGCGCGACATTCCACTTTCTGATCGCCATATGGGATCTCCCTTACTTTGGCGACCGTCACCTGATGAAGAAGCCCAACTGAAACAAGATTGGGAAGAGTTAATGGATATGATCGTCCTTGGTCACGTTGAGCAGATCACCGCTCGCCATGGTGAAGTATTACAATTGCGACCAAAAGCTGCCAACAGCAAAGCATTAACAGAAGCTTATGGTGCCAACGGGCAACCTATCAAAACGCTGCCTCGTGGTTTTTATTTAAAGACAAATTTTACAGCAGATCTGCTCTCTCGTTATTTTATTTAACGATGGCTATTGTTGTTGCTAAAAGTGCAACACAATATCTTCTTCGCATTGCGATACTTTGCCATCAGCAGAAAACTCATCATAAGGATCAGTAAGACGTAAGGTCATATTGCTGATCCCAACTGATTTTAATAAGGTTTGTGCCTGCTCTATATTTTGAAAATGCAGTAGATTGTCTTTTTCATCTTTTAGAGGACGAAGCTGATGTTTATATTCCACTTCCATCAAATAATATGAACATCCCGCATAGCAACTCAACACACAATGGGGAATTTTATTCGGTGATGCTTTTAACCAAGGCTTTAACTGAGATAACTTCATTGTTACTCCACGCAAGATAATGAAACACCTAACATTAACTATGTGTCAGTTTTCGCCAACCAGCAAGTCTCGAACATAATATCGATTTGGTATTGAATCTCGCTTCTCAGCGTTAGCGCTTCGGGCTATAGTCAAATGAAAGATCTTAATAGCAAGGATAGCGAATGAAATATCATACGATCCCGCATTCAAATTTAGACGTCAGTAAAATATGTTTAGGTACCATGACCTTCGGGGCACAAAACAATGAAGCCGAAGCACATAGCCAGCTAGATTTAGCCATCGAACGTGGCGTGAATTTTATTGATACTGCAGAAATGTATCCGGTCCCTCCTAACAAAGAGACTCAGGGACTGACTGAAAGCTATATTGGTAATTGGTTAGAGAAATCAGGATCACGCGACAAACTGATCATCGCAACCAAGGTAGCAGGTCCACGTAATGTGCCATATATCCGCGATAATATGTCACTTAACCGTCGTCATATTCATGATGCCGTGAATGATAGTCTTGAGCGTCTAAAAACCGATTATATCGATCTTTATCAAGTGCATTGGACACAACGACAAACCAACTGCTTTGGTAAACTGAATTATCACTACGAAGAAGATCACTCTGGTGTCACACTCATCGAAACCTTAGAAGCACTATCGGAATTAGTCAGAGCAGGAAAAGTACGATATATCGGGGTATCAAATGAAACACCTTGGGGAGTGATGTCGTATCTAAAGCTTGCTGATAAACACGATTTACCTCGTATTGTTTCCATCCAAAACCCATATAACTTACTTAATCGTAGCTTTGAGGTAGGTCTTTCTGAGATCAGCCATCATGAAGGTGTTGAGCTACTCGCCTATTCACCTCTCGCCTTTGGTACGCTGAGTGGCAAATATCTCAATGATACAAAGCCTAAAGGTGCACGCTGTACTGAATTTCCACGTTTTTCTCGCTACTTTAATCAACAAGGCATTCAAGCTACTCAAGCCTATATCAATGTGGCGCATAAACATGGTTTGGATCCAGCACAAATGGCATTAGCCTTTGTAAATCAGCGCCCTTTTGTTGCAGCAAACATTATCGGTGCAACAACTCTTGAGCAGTTAGAAACAAATATCCAGAGTATTGATTTGGTGCTTTCTGAAGAAGTGATGCAAGATTTAGAGCAAGTAGGTAATCAATACTCAAATCCTTGTCCTTAGTGTTTTAGTATCACGTAAATGTTGGCCAGTAAGATAACCTTACTGGCCTTTCTCTTTACGTGTTATGTCTAAACCGCAGCGTTCGCCTTAAATGACGTACTTTACGTTCAGCATGAACAAGATGGCTTACAGCAATACGACCATCACTTTCCACTCCCACATCTCGCAGTAAATGTGCTGAATGATAAGGCAGGTAAACACGAACTCGTCGCTGTTGATGCCGCCACAGTGCATCTTCACGTTTAATATCTTGTTGGATAAGAAAAATAGCAAAACGGATATAGATAGATTGGCGCATAATATTCTCCTTGGTTTTCAGTTGAGTTAGATATACCAAAAACAAATATTAACCAATCATTAACACTTAACAGGACTATTTATAGCATCCGCTTAACTACATGTTTTTATGCTACAAGATCTTATTTTGTTTATATATTAACCAAGATTAAACCAATAACTATATTTCATATCAGCATAAAAAATTGATGACTATTGATAGGGTTAATTCTATAGAGCTCTAAAACAAAAACAGCCACCTTTCGGTAGCTGTTAAGTAAGAATATCCAACTGTATTAGCCTTGTCGGAAACAACGTGGCGGTGGGATCAAGTCATGTTTGTTCAAGAGTCGATACATGGTTGCCCTTGATACCCCCAACTCTCTAGCGGCTGCTGAGATCTGCCCTTTATTGTTTTCTAACACAGTCAGTAGTGCCGTACGCTCCGACTCTTCTCGGATTTTTTTCAGGCTTTGTTTATCTTCGGTGATCCGTGGAATATCAAGTTGTTCGGCTTCAATACATTTATTTTCAGCCAAGAGTACCGCTCGTTTAATCTGGCTAATTAACTCACGTACATTTCCAGGCCATTGATATTGCAACAACATTACTTGTGCTTGCTCTGAAAATGACTTAGCCACACTGTTATATTGTCTGGCGTACTTAAGCAGTAAAAACTCGGCAAGTAACACAATATCGCTGCCGCGCTCTCGCAATGCAGGTACCGACAATGAAATCACGTTAAGTCTAAAGTACAAATCTCGAGTTAGAGTATCGAGCTCCGACAGATCATCAAAATTATGGCTACTGGTGGCAATAATACGAATATCAACAGTAAGAATGCTGCCATCAGGACGGTAATAAGTCCCATCACTAAGGATTTTTAAGATCTCTTTTTTTCTTTCATCGGCTAACAGGGTGAATTCATCTAATAAAAGCACACCGTTATTGGCATAATCGAGATAAGACTGTCGCTCAACATCATCAATCCACCCAGCTTGAACTGTTTCACAATTCACTCGTGCAAATGGCTTTTTAGCGCGAATAGATGCCTGGTGTAAGGCTTCTGCAACAACCAATTTACCAGTACCAATCTCACCATTGATCAACACAGGCACATCACTTAACGCTACACGCTTAACTTGATCACGTAGCTTTTTCATGATCGGCGTATTACCTTGTAGCCCTTGCTGACCAAATTGCCCTAATTGCGGCCACACTTGTCGTTCAAGTGCTAACATCCCACTTTGGTGACCAATAGTCTGTTTTAAACGCTCGCAAGGGACTGGCGTAGAAAAATAGTCTAAACAGAAATTCACAATAAATTGGCTGATCGCTTCATTACTTAATTGCTCATCACGAACAATAGCGATCCAACGTACTTGCTTATTGCGGTTAACCAACGCAGCTAAGCTATGTAAACTAAAATCATCGTTACTTAAATCAACAACACCGATACAGGGCCCCATTTCTAACAACAGTGACTCTGCTGCTCGTAAATCATAACAACGATGACATGACCATCCCGCCGCTTCCATTGACGGTAACCACTTTTGATTGACTCCACCAAAGACAACGATGGAATTAGCTGCCCCAATCTTATTTCGTTTATCCATTCCCTAATCGCCCTTGATCACGTTATCACGTAGCACGACTGTCGTTGTAATATGTATCAATAATAACCGTACCAAAATTGTTACAATCATATATGGATGAGATACAAATGCGCAACACGTTTACTATCAATTTAAAACTGAACCATTTATTTTCATAACAAAAATCATAGATTATCGGAAGAAGTCACAATCCAGATAAGCAACAAAAAAATTAACATTCATTTTTGATACAACAATGAATCATTTGACAACTATCACACAACTAACTGCATATTGCTTTTCAGCTCAGACAAAAAAGCCACCGATAAACGGTGGCTTTTATATCATCACATCAAACAAGTATTAGTTGTTAGATTGAGGACGCATTGCTGGGAATAGGATAACGTCACGAATAGTATGTGTGTTAGTTAACAGCATAACTAGACGGTCGATACCAATACCTTGACCCGCTGTTGGCGGTAAGCCGTGCTCTAGTGCAGTGATGTAGTCTGCATCGTAGTACATTGCTTCGTCATCACCTGCATCTTTCGCGTCAACCTGCGCTTTGAAGCGTTGGTCTTGATCTTGTGCATCGTTAAGCTCAGAGAAACCATTCGCAACTTCACGACCACCGATGAAGAATTCAAAACGGTCAGTGATGAATGGGTTTTCATCGTTACGACGAGCAAGCGGAGAAATATCTGCTGGGTACTCAGTGATGAACGTTGGTTGCATTAGTTGAGGTTCTGCAGTTTCACCGAAGATCTCTTCAAGTAGCTGACCACAAGTCCAGAAGTCTTCAACATCAACGTGTACAGATTTCGCAATCTTAACCATAAGCTCACGATCAGCAACGCCTTCGTAAGTTAGCGCTTGGATTTCTGCGTGGTCTGGGTTGTACTTCTTGATTGCGTCTAGCATGCTCATACGAGCGTAAGGGCCTGCAAATTCAACTTCGTATTCACCGTATGGCATCTTAGAAGAACCTAGAACATCCATTGCGATGCTGCTTAGCATTTCTTCTGTTAGATCCATTAGATCGTTGTAATCTGCGTACGCCATGTAGAATTCCATCATAGTGAATTCTGGGTTGTGACGTGGCGATAGACCTTCGTTACGGAAGTTACGGTTGATTTCGAATACACGCTCAAAACCACCTACCACTAGACGCTTAAGGTATAGTTCAGGCGCAACACGTAGGTACATGTCGATATCTAGTGCGTTGTGGTGAGTGATAAATGGACGTGCTGTTGCACCACCAGGGATCACGTGCATCATTGGCGTTTCCACTTCCATGAAGCCTTTGCTTACCATGAAGTTACGGATAGCCGATACCACTTTTGAACGAACAACGAATGCGTGACGTGAATCGTCATTTACAATTAGGTCAACGTAACGCTGACGGTAACGCATTTCTTGGTCAGTTAGACCGTGGAACTTTTCAGGTAGAGGACGTAGTGCTTTGGTTAGCAGCTCGTACTCATCCATGTTCACGTAAAGATCACCTTTACCTGACTTATGAAGCGCACCTTTAATACCGATGATGTCACCGATATCTAGACCTGAATATTTTTCTTTCAGCTCTTTTTGAACATCTTTTGATGCGTAAGCTTGGATACGACCAGATACATCTTGAATAGCAAGGAAAGGACCACGCTTCGCCATAATACGACCAGCGATAGCAAATACGTGACCCGCTTCTTCAAGCTCTTCTTTAGTCATTTCGCCGTATTTTGCTTCTAGATCTGCCGCTAAACTATCGCGACGAAAATCATTTGGGTCGTCATTTGCTTTGCAGTTTTCGCGGATCATATCTAATTTAGCGCGACGCTCAGCAATCAGCTTATTCTCATCTTGTAATTGATCAGTCATGGGGTAACCCTTAAATTTTTACCGAAATTCGGTTAAAGACCTGATTTCAGGCTTGCTTCAATAAAACGGTCTAAATCACCGTCCAGTACTGCTTGGGTGTTACGATTTTCCACCCCAGTACGTAAATCTTTAATGCGAGAATCATCCAGAACGTAAGAACGGATCTGGCTGCCCCAGCCAATGTCAGACTTAGAGTCTTCATTCGCTTGTTTCTCGGCATTTTGTTTTTGCAGTTCAAATTCAAACAATTTTGCTTTTAACTGCTTCATTGCCTGATCTTTGTTCTTATGCTGAGAACGGTCATTCTGACACTGCACCACAATATTTGTTGGAAGGTGGGTAATACGTACCGCAGATTCCGTGGTGTTTACGTGCTGACCACCCGCACCTGATGCACGGTATACGTCGATACGTAAATCAGATGGGTTAATATCGATCGCGATATTGTCATCAATTTCAGGGTAAACAAACGCCGAAGCAAAAGAGGTATGACGACGACCGCCTGAATCGAATGGCGACTTACGTACTAAACGGTGAACGCCCGTTTCTGTACGTAACCAGCCATAAGCATACTCACCGCTTACACGGATCGTTGCTGATTTAAGACCAGCAACATCACCTTCTGACACTTCAATTACTTCAGTTTTGAAGCCTTTCGCATCAGCCCAACGCAAGTACATGCGTAGCATCATGGATGTCCAGTCTTGCGCTTCTGTACCGCCAGAGCCTGCTTGCAGGTCAACGTAACAGTCAGAAGGATCGTGATCGCCTGCGAACATACGACGGAACTCAAGTTTTGCCAGCTTTTCTTCAAGCTCTGCTAACTCAGGTTCGATCTCGTCAAACGTTTCCTGATCTTCTTCTTCTACCGCAAGCTCAAGTAGACCTTCAACGTCTTCAACACCTTGATCTAACTGGTCGATAGTCTCTACAACCGCTTCTAGTGATGCACGCTCTTTACCTAACGCTTGTGCGCGCTCAGGCTCGTTCCATACATCAGGTTGCTCTAATTCTGCATTGACTTCTTCTAGACGCTCTTTCTTAGCATCATAGTCAAAGGTACCCCCTAAGGACATCAGTACGAGCTGATACGTCCGCTAGGCGGTTTTTAATTGGATTAATCTCGAACATTGCCACTCTTCATAGCCGAAATGGACATAACCGAAGGATTCTATCGAATTGTAGATAGAATATACAGAGGGAGAGAAAGGTTATAAGAAAATTTAATAGAAAATGGCGAGATTCTGGACGTAAACAACCGCCAAAACCTCGCCATCCATAAAATTATTGCGCAAATCGCCAATAACGCTATTTCGCGTTTAAGTGCTCTACCA
Source organism: Photobacterium leiognathi (assembly GCF_030685535.1). NCBI lineage: Bacteria > Pseudomonadati > Pseudomonadota > Gammaproteobacteria > Vibrionales > Vibrionaceae > Photobacterium > Photobacterium leiognathi. The sequence continues at coordinate 2,723,630 of NZ_CP131601.1, forward strand.
TCAATTGCACACTGCGATTACCACGGTATTCATTCACATCTAAACGATACACAAGTTCGATTTGTTGTACTGATGCATCAGGCCAACGTTTCACGTCAACGTTAAAAGCAATCGCATCTATCACACTGCCACCATTAAGGGGTTCAACCATCATCTTAAGATGTTTTCCTCCCACTAACTTTTGATGTAATAAGCGGAAAGTACCGTCAAAACTTGGCTCTGGAAATTGCTGTCCCCAAGGGCCACCAGCACGAAGAATTTCAGCCACTTCAAGGTTTAATTCATGACTACCAAGTTCGCCATCTGTCAGCAACACACCTTTTAAGGCATCTTCATCCAGTACACTGCGTACCACAGCATCAAAGGCCTTACTAAATGCATCCAGTTTATCTTCTGGAATAGTTAAACCAGCAGCCATTGCGTGTACACCAAACTTTAAGATCATGCCTGGGTTTTGAGTATCAACAAGATCTAATGCATCACGCATGTGCAAGCCTGCAATAGAGCGACAAGAACCTTTGATTTCGCCGTTACCAGCATCGGCAAACGCAATCACAGGGCGGTGATATTTATCTTTAATGCGCGAAGCCAAAATACCAATCACACCTTGGTGCCAATCACGTTGGAACAACACTAAACCATAAGGCATATTTTGCTGATTGAACTTTAAACGCTCACAAATCGCCAAGGCTTCATCTTTCATGCCTTGCTCAATTTCCTTGCGGGTTTGATTTAACCCATCTAGCTCAGATGCCATACGGCGTGCAGCTTGAATATTATCGCACAGCAACAACTCAACTCCGAATGACATGTCATCTAAACGCCCGGCAGCATTAATACGCGGCCCTAATGCAAAACCCAAATCACTGGTGACTAAACGAGAGGGATCGCGGTTAGCCACTTCAATTAACGCTTGAATACCCGGGCGACATTTACCAGCACGAATACGCTGTAAGCCTTGGTGAACCAAAATACGATTATTACCATCAAGGGCAACCACATCGGCAACTGTACCCAGCGCCACTAAGTCCAGTAATTCAGCAAGGTTTGGCATCGCAATGCCTTGTTGCTCAAACCAGCCGTTATTACGCAGCTCTGCACGCAGTGCCAGCATTAAATAAAAAGCGACACCAACCCCACATAAAGCTTTTGAAGGGAAACCACATTCATTAAGGTTTGGGTTAACAATGGCATCAGCGATTGGCAGCGTATCGCCCGGCAAGTGGTGATCGGTAACGAGCACTTTGATGCCTTTTTCTTTTGCCGCAGCAACACCAGAGATTGAAGAAACGCCGTTATCAACCGTCATGATAAGCTCTGCGCCACGAGCTTGTGCTTGCTCAACCACTTCTGGGCTTAAGCCATAACCATCATCAAAACGGTTAGGCACTAGGTAATCAACGTTTTGACAGCCCAACATACGCAGCGCTAAAACTGATAACGCAGAGCTAGTTGCGCCATCGGCATCAAAGTCACCGACAATGATAATGCGGGTATTATTGGCAAGCGCATCACTGAGCAATTGCACAGCAGCTTCCATACCGTAGAGCTGATTATAATTAAGTAACCCTTTTGCTCCTCGCTCTAATTCAGCATCATTATTGATCCCACGGCTGGCATAAATCCGCTGTAAAATAGGTGGGATTGCATCGGAAAAACTATCCGTATTCGCTAGAGGTCGACGTTTAATTTCAATCATAATCAGGCTTCTTATCAGTATTATTATCTTTGCATAGTAACCAAATCACAGATAACAAAAAAGCCTGAACATCATGCTCAGGCTTTTCATCATTTAATCATTCACAAAGCTAAATTAGCTTTTTGGTTGGCTATCAAGTAGCTGACGTAGTGCTGCTGGCGGCTGGTAGCCTGGGATCATAGTGCCATCAGCCAATACGATTGCTGGCGTACCGTTCACCCCCATTGCAACACCTAGCTCGTATTGTGCACGAACTAGATCTGGACGTGGCGTGATCTTACTTTCATCAAAGTTACCGCTCTTGGCATCATCCATCGCTTTAGCACGATCTTTGGCACCCCAAATTGCACTCATTTGGTTAAAGTTACCAGAACGCTCACCACCACGAGGGAATGCTAGGTAGCGCACAGTGATACCTTCATCGTTGTAGCCTTTGATCTCGTTATGCAGTTTACGACAGTAACCACAGCTGGTATCGGTGAACACGGTAACAACGTATTTTTCGTTCTTTGCAGGATAGACAATCATGTCTTTTTCCATCGCTGCAATTTTGTCCTTGTTCATTTTAGCCATTTTTTGCTCTGTTAAATTAACAGGCTGCGCACCGCTATTTTCATATAAATGACCAACGACGAAATATTTACCATCATCAGTTGTATAAATAACACCACGCTCAGTCACAACTTCATTCAATCCTGGGATTGGTGATGACGCAATCGATGATGGCGTTAAACCAACTTTTTCCAATTGCTGACTGATCGCCGCTTCATTTGGCTTCGCTACCGCAGAAAAAGCCGTTAACGCAACAGCGGTTGCAACAATAGTTCGACTGATAAAGTGCATTTAATTTATCCTTAATTAATGATGAAGATCTCTATGCTTAATAAGACCCGATTCACCGTAAAATAGTTTCACATTTCACTACGTGCTTGTTAGGCAAGCATAAGTAAACTTAAACATAACGCAAACTCGATACGTTAATTTGCCCAACACTCTCTCATAATTATGCGCGAGGATGGTGAGTTTGGTGTAATTGTTTTAGTCTTTCTGTCGCAACATGAGTATAAATTTGTGTTGTCGACAAGTCACTATGTCCAAGCAACATCTGTACCACACGTAGATCAGCACCGTAATTCAGTAAGTGTGTCGCAAACGCGTGGCGCATCACATGGGGTGATAAGGTTTCTGCATCAATACCCGCTAATACCGCATAATGTTTAATGCGATGCCAAAAAGTTTGGCGAGTCATTTGCCTTGCGCGACGACTAGGGAATAACACATCAGAGCTTTTTTCACCTAACAACTGTGGTCGCCCGGTTTCAATGAACTGTTCAATCCAATCAATGGCATTTTCCCCCATCGGCACTAAACGCTCTTTGTCACCTTTACCGGTAATACGCACCACTCCTTGACGTAAGCTGATGTTTTCCATTGTCAGCGTTACTAATTCAGTTACACGTAAACCTGTCGCATAAAGTAGCTCAAGCATGGCTTTATCACGCAGTTCAATCGGATCGTTAACGTCTGGCGCATCAAGCAAGGCATCCACTTGCGCTTCGCTTAAATCTTTCGGTAAACGCTTAGGTAATTTTGGGGTTACCAACATTGCGCTCGGATCATCATCACGCATCTTTTCTCGATGTAAATATTGGAAAAGACGACGGATCGCAGACACCATACGCGCACGGGAGGTCTGTTTATAATCTTTATCAAATAGCCACTGCTGATAACGTTGAAGATCATCAACCGATACATTAATCACATTGCGTGATTCTTGTTTCAGCCAATTTAATAATTTCATTAGATCATTACGATAAGAAGCCAAGGTGTTTTCAGACAACCCTCGCTCCATCCACATAGCATCTAGAAAACGTTCGATAATAACGTCATCGTTTTCCATTTTTCACTCCACTACCTGTGCTAGCACAAGCTAAACACATGGATAAATACACAGTACTTTCTTCATCATAGGGTATTTTTAGCAAAAAGTAACGAGCCTTGTGACAGGGGAGCATCAAGTTAAATTTTTCAGCTTGTTTTACTCACTTTATTGAGCTTGTCAGCGGATAACGGGTACACTGAGCAAATAAGTAAAATAACTAGGATACTCAGCATGAAAATCGGTTTGTTTTATGGCTCAACCACCTGTTATACCGAAATGGCGGCAGAAAAAATCCGCGATTGTATTGGTGCTGAATTAATTGAGCTGCGTAACATTAAAGAAGCAGAGATCAGTGAAATGAACCAATTTGATATGTTGATTTTAGGTATTTCGACATGGGATTTTGGTGAACTACAAGAAGATTGGGAAGCAGTTTGGCAACAACTTGATGGCTTAACTCTCACCAATAAAACCGTTGCATTATTTGGTCTTGGCGATCAAGAAGGCTATACCGAATGGTTCCTTGATGCGATGGGTATGCTGCATGACAAATTACTCGAAGCTGGCGTGCAATTTATCGGTTACTGGCCTAACGATGACAGTTACCAATTTGAAGCATCAAAGGCACTCACCGAAGACAAGCAATTCTTTGTTGGTCTTGCGCTTGATGAAGATTCACAATACGAACACTCCGATCAACGTATCACTCAGTGGTGCGAGCAGATCATGCTTGAGTATGCAGAAACGCTATAACCGCAGTAAAAACCCACCCAATAAAAAAGGGATGCTCATAGCATCCCTTTTCTCTATCTATCACATATTACGCAAGTTTATCTTGGTGTGAGCCCATCGCTTTACCACCAATAAAGCGTGTGATCACCAATGCCACTAATGTTGGTAGTACCCAAGCCATGCCGTAGTTAAATAACGGTAGACTGCTAAACATCGAAACATCGAATTTTAAGTACTTAGCTACATCAATCATACTGAAGATGAAAGAAACCAATAACACCACACGGTAAGCCAAACGTGGATTTGGTAACCATTTGCGAACCAATGTGAGTGCAACCAACGCAATCGCCACAGGATATAGTGCAAATAATACTGGCACCGATAGAGCAATCAGCTGATTTAGACCAACGTTCGCCACTACAGCACAAATCACCGCTAATACTACAGCCCACTTTTTGTAAGACATCGGAGTTAATGAGCTAAAGTAATCGGCACACGCACTGATCAAACCAATTGCCGTGGTTAAACATGCCAGTAAAACAATCGCAGATAAGATCACCTGACCAGGTGCACCAAACAGTGCCATTACATAAGCCGTTAGAATCACACCACCATTGCCAGCATTAGGTGCAACCGTTGAACTAGTTGCACCCAAGTAGAATAGTGAAATATAAACAAACGCTAAACCTGCTGCGGCAATTAAGTCAAGCATAAATAAGGTAGGTACACGTTGTTTTCTCATCGCTGATCCCTTTACTGCGGATCACATCAACAATCAACATACCAAACATCAATGCCGCAAAAGTATCCATGGTGTTATAACCTTCAAGGAAACCTTTGGTAAACGCTTGTGTTGCGTACTCACCTTGTGCCGCCACAATGCTTGCTTGTGGGTTCACAAATACTGCAATTGCTAATACGGCAAGAACAATAAATAAAGCAGGAGTTAAAAACTTACCAATCATGTCGATAAGCTTACCGCGAGACCAAGCAAAAAAGAGAGCAATCGCGAAAAAGATCACTGAAAAAGTCGTTAAGCTTGCTTGACCAGCACCTGCTGATAAAAACGGTTTCACTGCCATTTCATAAGCCACTAACCCTGTACGGGGTGCAGCGAATGCAGGACCGATAATAATAAAGATCAACACTGCCATTAATGTGGCAACTTTTGACGGTAAATCGCGGGTTAAGCCCTGCCAACCACCACCAGCCATGGCTACAGCAATAATACCAACTAGAGGTAAACCAACCGCTGTTACCAAAAATCCTGACATGGCAGAAAGCATATTTTCACCTACTAGCTGCCCTGCTAGTGGTGGAAAGATAATATTACCTGCGCCTAGAAAGAACGCGAAAGTCATAAAGCCTAACGCTATAATGTCTGTTACTTTGAGTGTCTTTTTCAAACTGCACCTTCCACTCGTTTATGGGTTATGTATTGTGTCTGCTTTTTTTATAATTCTCTGTATTGGTTACACACTGCAAAAGATATAACCAACGAAAGCATAATGGATAAAAACTACACCCTTGGCAATAGCGTAGAAATAAACACCATATAATCCATAAACAGAGCGTAAAATGTAGAATATAAAACCAATTAAATACAAATAATTAGAATATAAAATCAACCCATTACCAAAGATTAAAATATAAACCAAAAACCAAACAAATAGAACAACATTTTAGCAACAATAAAAGCACCATAATGAAACATCACTTGCAGTTATGGTTATATAAAAATCACTCAATCATTCAATCTGCTTATAATGCTTTGTTTGGTAAAGAAAAAGGATCGGGAATGTCTCGCGGCTTTAGCTTTAAACAATTTCACGTTAATGATTACGGCTGCGGTATGCCTGTTAGCACCGACGGCGTATTACTCGGCGCATGGGCTGCGCTACCACAACAAGGAAGATTGCTTGATATCGGAACAGGGAGCGGCTTGCTAGCATTAATTGCAGCACAAAGAGCACCAATACTATCTATTGAAGCGATTGAAATTGATCCACAAGCTGCCAATGCTGCTCGACAGAACTTTGCAGCCTCACCTTGGCATGAACGCTTACACTGTATTGAACAAGACATCACTTTATGGCTGCAAAGCCAACCGAGTAAGAGTGTTGATGGGATCATTTGTAACCCCCCCTATTTTAACTTTGGTCAACAAGCAGAATCGCAACATCGTGCTACCGCGCGTCATACTGATACCTTCACGCATCAGCAACTATTACACACCCTTGAATACCTATTAACCGAACAAGGGATTGCGAACATTATTCTGCCAACTTACGAAGGCGAATGCTTAATTGCAGCAGCGAAAGCGTTTAACCTTCATTGTATTGCAAGGTGTGATGTGCAAACGACTGAGAAAAAAACACCGATTCGATTACTTCTACAATTAAGTAAAAAGCAGCAAACATGCCTTTCGCAGCATATTTGCATCCATAAAGATGGCGATTACTCAAAAGAATTCAAAGCGTTAACCAAAGATTTCTACCTTAAAATGTAAGCTACTAAGGTATTTTTACAGATTAAGAACGCAGGAATAATCATCAAGTTTTGAAGTTTTTATGTTTTAATCGGTGTCACTTACGGCAAGAGTGGCTATAATGCCGCCCCTTAAATATTTAATACCCTTGTTGTTATCCTTTGCATTGGCATAGCGATAACCACATACATAGCATTTGTCTTGGGAGAGATAACTGGTGAAAGACTTTTCCGAATTAGAGTTAGATAGCGAACTGTTACAAGCGATTGAAGAAATCGGCTACAGCCGCCCAACCGTGGTGCAGGCGCAAGCTATCCCTCATGCCCTAGACGGTAAAGATGTAATGGCTTCTGCGCCAACAGGGACCGGAAAAACAGCAGCCTTTCTTCTACCGATGATCCAACACTTGCTGGACTTCCCGCGTAAAAAGCCGGGGCCTGCACGTGTATTAGTATTAACACCAACCCGTGAGCTTGCGATCCAAGTTGCCGATCAAGCACGTGCTTTAGCAAAACACACCATGCTAAAAGTATTCACTATCACGGGCGGTATTTCATACGACGAGCACGCTGAACTATTGGGTAAGACCCAAGATATCGTGGTTGCGACACCTGGCCGTTTAATGGAATACATCGAAGCTGAGAAATTCGACTGTCGTGCTATTGAATGTCTGATCCTTGATGAAGCCGACCGCATGCTAGACATGGGCTTTGGTAAAGTGGTTGAGCGTCTAAACCATGAGTGTCGCTGGCGTAGCCAAAGCTTACTGTTCTCAGCAACCCTTGAAGGTAAAGGTGTTCGTGAGTTCTCTGAAAAGATCCTAAACGAGCCTGTAGAAGTAGAAGCTGAGCCTTCACGTCGTGAACGTAAGAAAATCCACCAGCTTTACCACCGTTGTGACAACATGGAGCACAAGCTAGCACTATTAGAAAAAATTCTTAAAGAGCAAGCTGAGCGCACCATTATCTTCGTTAAAACTCGTGAGCGCCTAGCTATTCTTCGTGGTCAACTAGAAACAATGGGTATCCCTTGTAACTGGATCCAAGGTGAAATGGCGCAGTCTGCACGTAATAACATGATCACTCGTTTTCGTGATGGTGTTATCAACGTATTAATTGCAACCGACGTTGCAGCTCGTGGTATCGACTTACCAGATGTTAGTCATGTTATTAACTTCGACATGCCACGTACTGCAGATGTTTACCTACACCGCATTGGTCGTACGGCACGTGCAGGTAAAAAAGGAACAGCGATTTCATTAATCGAAGCACACGATCAGGCGATGATTGAACGTGTTAGCCGTTACATGAAAGAAGAAGTGCCAGAGCGCTTTATTGAAGGTTTACGACCTACGACGAAGAAACCATCGACGGTGAAGAAAAAGAAAAAAGTCGATAAAAAGGCCAAAGTAGCGAAGCAGAAGAAAAAGCTAAAGAAAGCGAAAAAAGCATAATCGCAATAACGCTTTAAAATCACACAAAAAAGGGCTGATCATTCAGCCCTTTTCTTTTATCTGTTTTATTTTAGTTTGGCAATAAGTAGTTATTGCTCTTCACGCTTAAACACAAGCTCTTTCTCTGTCGATTCAGCTTCAACAAAATAATAACCTGCGGTATCAAATTGCTTTAGTGCTTCAATCGATGAGATCTGATTATCTAAAATGTAACGTGCCATCATGCCACGTGCTTTCTTCGCGTAGAAACTGATCACCTTGTATTGACCATTTTTACAGTCTTTAAATACTGGAGTAATTAGCTGCGCATTGAGCTTCTTCGGCTTTACTGATTTGAAGTATTCATTTGAAGCAAGGTTAATAAGAATATCGTCGCCTTGCTCTGCTAATGCTTGATTCAGTTTGTCAGTAATAATATCACCCCAGAACTGATACAAGTTAGTGCCACGAGGGTTCGCCAACTTAGTGCCCATTTCTAAACGGTAAGGTTGCATTAAATCCAATGGACGCAATAAACCGTACAAGCCAGAAAGCATACGCAAGTGCTGCTGTGCATGAGCAAACTGCGCTTCCGTCATGCTCTCTGCATCAAGGCCAGTATAGACATCGCCTTTGAACGCTAAAATAGCCTGACGTGCATTATCTTGAGTAAATTGTGGCTGCCACTCAGCAAAACGTGCCGCATTTAAGCCTGCAATTTTATCGCTCACTTTCATTAAGCTCGCAATATCCATTGGCGTTAACTCACGGCATACATCAATAAGCTCTGCAGAGTGCTCCGTTAGCTCAGGCAAAGTGTAGGTAGATGTTGCCAATGGCGATTCATAATCAAGGGTTTTAGCGGGTGAAACCACAATTAACATAAGGCTTTTTCCTTTAAAGTCTGACTTGAAAAGACTATCACTAAACAACAAAAAAGCCACTTAGAAACTAAGTGGCTTTGGTTATTTCAGCAATAGGAGCACGCTATGATTTGCTCTTATCCCAAATGCCTTCTTCTAACTGGGCATGAAGCTCTGGATAATCATTACTATCAAAAGTTGGCACTTTCCCCTGTGATAACTGTTTATTGTAATCTGCCGCCAGTTTCACCACTGTGCCAGACAGCAATACAATCGCCACAAGGTTGATCAATGCCATCATTCCCATCGATACATCCGCCATCGCCCACACTGTTGGCAGGTCCGCTAGCGCACCAAACATCACCATAAATAGTACTACAACACGGAAAATGTTCAGTCCCGCTTTATGATTATGCTCAAGGAAGATCAAATTGGTTTCTGCGTATGAATAATTCGCCACTAAGGAAGTAAAAGCAAAGAAGAAGATTGCCACGGCAATAAATACCGCCCCCCAATCGCCCACTTGTGAGCTTAAAGCACGCTGAGTCAGCTCAATGCCTGTTACTTCACTATGCGGTACGTATTCCCCTGACATCAAAATAATTGCAACTGTTGCAGAGCAGATCACAATGGTATCCATAAACACACCTAGCATCTGCACATAACCTTGCGAAGCGGGATGTGGCGGATATGGCGTTGCTGATGCGGCGGCATTTGGTGCTGAACCCATCCCCGCTTCATTAGAAAACAAACCGCGCTTCAAACCATTGATCATGCCTTGGGCAATGGTATAACCAAATGCGCCCGACGCTGCTTCTTCTAAACCAAATGCGCTGCGGAAAATCATCATAATAATATCAGGCAGCTTCTCAATATTTACTGCCATGATAAACAGTGCCAACAGCAAGTAACACAATGCCATGGCTGGCACTAAAATTTCTGCGGTACGGGCGATTGCTCGCAGTCCACCGAAAATGATCACACCAGTCATAATAACCAGCACAATACCGACATAAACAGGCGACCAACCAAATGCCACATTTGCCGCTTGGCTAATCGAGTTTGCTTGTACCGAGTTAAACACTAATCCAAAAGCAATGATCAAAAAGACTGAGAACATCACGCCCATCCAGCGCATGCCTAAGCCCTTCTCCATATAGTAAGCAGGACCACCACGGTAGTTACCGTCATCATCTCGGGTTTTATAAAGCTGTGCGAGTGCGCTTTCCGCAAAAGCCGTTGCCATCCCCAACATAGCAATCAGCCACATCCAAAAAATAGCGCCAGGACCACCTAAAGTCAGTGCAACAGCAACCCCTGCCATATTGCCAGTCCCCACCCTTGCTGCAAGGCTGGTACACAGAGCTTGAAATGATGAGATCCCAGCACTGTCTGATTTACGGCTATTTTTCATCACCTTAAACATATGTCCAAAATGACGAAACTGGATAAAGCTCAAACGGTAAGTAAAGTAGATACCAACGCCGATCAGCAAGTAAATGAGTACTGAGCCCCAGAGTAAGTCATTTAAAAAGTTTATTTGACTGGACAAGTGAGTACCTTCTAAAAACGTAGTACGTATTGAATAAAAAGATAATGCTGCTCTACAGCGATTATCAACAAACTATACCCAAGTAACTTCAAGATGCAGTGTTCAGCGAGACGACCTTAGTTCTCAGGCGCGGCAACGATTCGAAGATATAGTGGTTCTACATTGAGAATCGTTAACAAAGTCTGAGAGCTAAGGACGCTCGCCCTTTGGGAGCGTGTCACTGAGCCGACTTCTTGCGTCAGACAACTTGGAAAGAGCTCGCTATTCCGCTTCGTTGTCTTCCTTGAATTCAACTCAGTGACTTCGCTCTGAATCAGGCATATTGAAGTCACTTGGGTATAAATGCTAACTTTTTAGCAACAATTCATCGTTATTTTCTTTCGCTATTATCACTAACCGCTCTTATATACATACATGCAGTCGATATAGAAAAGCGCAGCACTTATTACCATATCGCATGTACTAAGGGTATATATTTACAGTAAATAGTGAAAAATAGTTAAGCGAATCCAAACATAAATTCTGCACCACTGCGAGTCATTTACTCTAAATTTCGGTCATAAAGAGGATATATTTGACCTTTTTCACATAAAAATTTCATCTTTGAGCAACAAATGAGAAACACTTCAATTTTACTCTACCCCATATTGTGATACTTAATGACCTTGTAGCTTATAGTTAGCTAGATCATAGGAAGAGGTGCTTTATGGATAGCTTTGCATTTGATGATATGTTCGCAACAGATACGGTTTCTCGTCGTACACGTGCTAAACCAGAAAAACGTAAATGGCGCGAAATTGAAGCCTTAAAAGATCGTCAACGACTTCGCCGCGAGCTTCAGGACATGGATATGTGCGGCAGTTATGATGCGGATGAATTCGACTTTTAACCTAATTAACCTAAACAAAAAATAAAACGCCAGCATCACGCTGGCGTTTTGTTATCTGCGCTATCTCTAAGCTTATATTTGCCAATTGATCGGTGCTTTCCCCATCTCAGCTAATAACTGATTTGTTTTAGAGAAATGTTGGCAACCAAAGAAACCACGATAAGCCGATAACGGTGACGGGTGCGCTGAATGCAATACGTGGTGACGCGTTGTATCTATCTTCTTACCTTTCTTTTGCGCATGTGCGCCCCACAACAAGAAAATCACGCCTTCAGTATTATCATTGATATATTCAATCGCGCGATCAGTAAAAGTTTCCCAACCAATCTTAGCGTGTGAGTGAGCATTACCTTGCTCGACAGTTAATACCGTATTTAATAACAACACACCTTGCTCAGCCCATGGCTGTAAATAACCATGTTCTGGAATAGTAAAACCGTCGATATCAGTGGCTAACTCTTTATACATATTTGCCAGTGACGGCGGTGTTTTCACACCTGGCAATACCGAGAAGCTAAGACCATGGGCTTGCTTAGGTCCGTGATACGGATCTTGACCTAATATCACGACTTTGGTTTTCTCAAGTGGCGTACTGGTAAACGCATTAAAGACATCTTCTTGAGGAGGATAAACCACTTTACCAGCATGACGAGCAGCATCGACTGCCTGCTCAATATCGATGAAATACGCTTGCGCTTGTTGCTGCGCTATAAAAGTAGACCAACTGGCGGTCATAAATCGCTCCTCATTTATAATCTGTACGGCGTAAGGGTATCAAAAAACGGTAAAGCATCAGAAGAAGATCACCGCTTCCTCTATATAGTTACTTTTCTGCCGCAAACGCACGCAGAGTGGCAATTTCTTGATGCCAGATATCAGGATTAATCGTCTCTAGAATAAGCGGGATATTATTAAAACGATCATCTCGCATTAAATAGCGGAAACAATCCCAGCCAATCTCCCCTTCACCTAAACTATGGTGACGGTCTAAGTGACTACCCAAGCCACCTTTTGAATCATTTAAGTGCATGCCACGTAAATAATGCATGCCAACCACATTATCAAATTCAGCGAATGTACGATCAGTTGCGGTTTCACTGCTCAAATCATAACCAGCAGCAAAGGTATGACAGGTATCAATGCACACCCCAACACGGCTTTTATCTTCCACTTGATCGATAATTTCCGCTAAATGTTCGAAGCGCCAACCTAAATTTGAACCTTGTCCAGCTGTGTTTTCGATCACCGCAACTACATCACTGACTTCTTGATGAGCCAAATTAATCGACTCTGCGATAAGTTTTAGACAATCTTTTTCAGAAATTTTTTTCAAATGACTGCCCGGATGGAAGTTCAAAAGGTGTAATCCGAGCTGGTTACAACGGGACATTTCATCAATAAAAGCCGCACGTGACTTTTCTAGCTTTTCCGTCTCAGGTGCACCTAAGTTAATTAAGTAAGAATCATGGGGAAGAATTGCATCAGCGTTATAACCCAATTGCGCACAACGGGCTTTAAAAGCAGCAATAGCATCCGCTTCTAGTGGCTTAGCAACCCATTGACGTTGGTTCTTAGTAAATAGTGCAAACGCATTTGCATTAATCTTTTCAGCGTTAGTCGGTGCATTAAATACACCACCAGCTGCGGAAACATGAGCACCAATCAACTTCATAATAAAATACCTTACAAATAGCACTTGGCATTACTAGCCAAACACACACAAAAAAGAAACATCTGATACATAACTAACCATTAATTATGTAGTAAAATTACAACATATTGATATTAAAATATTTTTTGTTATTTCATATTTTTTGTTGATTAACCATAAAAATGGCGTTAGATTGACTTAGCTCAATAAAACAGCCCTATTAATTTTAAGGTTTTTTGTTGTGATTTGATCTCAATCAATACACAAGGGACCGAGTTGAACTATATAATAAATAGCTCAACAAAAATGGATAAATTTACGCCAAAACTCTTGGAGAAAAGTTATGATTACTGGTATTCAAATTACTAAAGCAGCAAACGACGAACTACTAAACTCTATCTGGATCCTAGACAGCGAATCAAACGAAGCTCGTTGTGTTTGTGCAGCATCTGGTTTTGAAGCTGACCAAGTTGTAGCTCAATCAGACCTAGGCGATATCGAGTACCGTGAGCTAGCTATCGAAGCACCAGCTAAGATCGAAGGCGGTCAGCACCTAAACGTAAACGTTCTTAAGCGCGAAACGCTAGAAGACGCAGCTAAGCACCCAGAAAAATACCCACAGCTAACAATCCGTGTTTCTGGTTACGCAGTACGTTTCAACTCACTAACTCGTGAGCAACAACAAGACGTTATCGCACGTACTTTCACTAACAGCCTATAATTCTGTTAGTGGCCTTAATTTAAGGTACGTAGCAATAAAAAAACGGCACTCTGTGCCGTTTTTTGTTATCTGTCTTTATACTTTGGCATAAATAGAATACTAAATAAGGAGCCGCAGCTCCCTTTTGATTTTCAATTCTCGCTCAATAAATCCCTATTGAACTGAACGTAATACTGCTTTCACGGCTTCAAAATCATTATCACGCTCTAGTGATAACAACTCCATCGCATTGTGCTTCGCCAAAGGCCCTGGTAATGGAATGTCTGTCTCTAAGATCTCATCAACCACTTCTTTAAACTTCGCAGGGTGCGCGGTACATAAGAATAAGCCTGTTTCACCTTCATTCAACTGCTCGTTAAGAATACGATAAGCAATCGCACCATGAGGTTCACACAAATACCCTTCTGCATCCATCTGCTTTAAAGTCTCTGCCGTTTGCTCATCGGTTACAGCACCATAGCCTAACTCGCTCAAGCCCCAGCCTTTAAGCTGACATAACTCTTCGATACGTAGTCAGTTGTTTGGTTGGCTCACATCCATCGCATTTGAAATCGTCGGTACTGTTACTTTCGGTGACCAGTCACCCGTTTGCAAATAACGTGGCACCGTATCATTAATATTTGTAGCCGCGATAAAGCGTTTGACTGGAAGGCCTAAAGATTTAGCCAATAAGCCTGCGGTTAAGTTACCGAAGTTACCACTTGGTACTGAAATAACGACATCTTTACGCTCAGCTTTTGGCAGTTGCGCTACGGCTTCAAAGTAATAACAGATCTGCGCCATTAGGCGACTAATATTAATAGAGTTCGCTGAATTCAAACCAACTTCTTGACGCAATTCTGCATCATCAAATGCTTGCTTCACCAAGGCTTGGCAATCATCAAAGGTGCCGTTAACCGCAACAGTGGTAATGTTCTTGCCTAGTGTACAGAACATCTTTTCCTGTAATGGGCTGATCTTACCTTTAGGGTACAGGATCACCACCTTGATGTTATCCATGCCGTAGAACGCATGAGCAACGGCAGCACCTGTATCACCAGATGTGGCAGTTAGAATAGTAATTTTTCCGTCATTATCAGTCACAGCAGCCAGCGATTGCGCCATGAAACGACCACCAAAATCTTTAAACGCTAAGGTTGGACCGTGAAACAACTCT
Organism: Photobacterium leiognathi; assembly: GCF_030685535.1. Taxonomy (NCBI): domain Bacteria; kingdom Pseudomonadati; phylum Pseudomonadota; class Gammaproteobacteria; order Vibrionales; family Vibrionaceae; genus Photobacterium; species Photobacterium leiognathi. The sequence continues at coordinate 2,738,695 of NZ_CP131601.1, forward strand.
AACGCATACACACCACCTTTAACTTTATTAATAGGTGCAGGAAATTGGAATGCACTGTCGACCATTTGACTAACAGTTTCAGCACCGAGCTCATCACCAATAAATGCTGATAAGATCTTGCTGCTACGAGCCACAAAATCCATATCGAGTAGCGCATCAATATTGCCTAATTGTGGCAGCTCTGATGGAAAGAATAGACCTTGGTTACGGCCTAAACCTTGACGTACCGCTTGACCAAATGAAACCTGCTCTGCGTGTTCTTTTAGGTTATATAACTTCATTGTTAAAGCTCACTTCCTGTTACTTTTGCGCCCAAGCTGTCAAGACGACAGACATGAACAAATCCTTCATCATTCTGAACATAATGTTCTTCAAGCCAACGTGCAAGTCGTTTAGCCACTTCTAAATCTGTACAAATGCTAAACATAGTAGGACCTGAACCCGAAATCCCACTCGCAATCGCCCCTGCATCTAATGCATGTTGACGTGCTTTAGCAAAACCTGGCAGCAGTTTTTCACGATAAGGTTCAGCCACCACATCTTTAATCATTTTAGCGGCTAGCAAGGGTTGATTTGAGTGGCAAGCATGAATAAAGCCCCCTAAGTGACGACCATGAGCAATCACATCTTGGCGACGATATTGCGCAGGCAAAATAGCACGGGCTTCAGCTGTCGGTACTTTGATCCCCGGATACGCCATGACCCAATACCAATCATCAAAACAAGGCACTTTTTGGCTGATAATACCCAACTCTTCAACCATAAATTGCAGCCCACCAAGAAAACATGGTGCAACATTATCGTAGTGAAGACTGCCAGAGATCTCGCCTTCCATCTCCCCCATTAGGGCTAATAATTCGGTTTCATTCAGCGGTTGATCGTGGAATCGGTTAAGCGCATCAAGAGCAGCGACAATCGAACATGCACTCGAACCTAAGCCCGAGCCAATAGGCATGTTTTTCTCTAGCGTCATAGATACAGGTAATAGCTTGATTGCTTTTTTATCTAGCTCACGGGCAAATACCTGCCAGCAGCGATAAACAATATTTTCTTCAGCTTGTTGCGGCAATTTATCAACAAATGCACCAACACACTGCAAGCTAAATGGCGTATCACCATCAGCGACTTTCACCCGATCACCTAGCAAGGTGCCATCAATTGGCGATACCGCAGCGCCGAGTACATCAAAACCAACACTGACGTTACCAATTGATGCCGGAGCATAAACAACAACACTCATCCTTATACTCCTCGTTTCCAGCCTAATGTACGCATCAGATCAGCAAACACACCTGCTGCTGTCACTTCAGTACCGAGCACCGTAACCACGAAGTACTAATGGAATTGGCTGGTAGTAACGGCTATAGAAAGCAAGGGCGTTTTCACCATCTTTGATCTTAAACATTGGATCATCAGGGTTAACCGCGACAATTTTCACCGAGCACTTACCGTTATCGATTTCACCAACATAACGCAGTACTTTGTCTTCTTTTGCTGCATCTTGGGCAAGCTTAGTAAAGTATTCATCCGCTTGTGGTAGACGTGCCATAAACTCATCAACAGAGCCTGAAGCATCAAAACCCGGTGGTAGTGCTTGCTCTACATCAACGTCTGAAAGCTCTAGCTCCAAGCCAGACTCACGAGCAAGGATCAACAGCTTACGCGCCACATCCATACCCGATAAATCATCACGAGGATCTGGCTCTGTAAAACCGTTATTACGTGCAACCGTTGTCGCTTCGCTAAAACTCATGCCTTCATCTAACTTACCGAAAATGTAAGACATAGAGCCGGATAGAATGCCTGAGAAACGCTGTAGCTCATCACCAGCAGCCATCAAATTTTGAAGGTTTTCGATAACAGGTAGACCTGCGCCAACTGTGGTGTCGTACATAAACTTGCGGCGACTTACACGCGCAGCTTGGCGTAATTGTTGGTAATACGCCATGCTCGCCGTGTTTGCCTTTTTATTCGGTGTAATAACGTGGAAACCTGCAGATAAGAAATCAGCATATTGCTCAGCGATGGTTTGGTCTGACGTACAGTCGATGATCACAGGGTTAATAATGTGATTACGCTGAACAAGCTGGATCATACGAGCAAGGCTTAATGGCTCGCTCACTGCACCCATTTGATCGCGCCAGTTATCTAAATTGAAACCGTCACTATTGAGTAGTAAGCCTTTGCTATTAGCCATACCGCAAACACGGATCACAATACCATCATCTGCGAGTTTGCTTTGCTGACGTTGGATCTGATCAACTAACTCACCACCAACACCACCAACACCAATCACGAATACATCAAGGAAATGCTGGCTATTAAATAGGTTTTCGTGACACGCTTTCACCGCTTCAGATACTTTATTTTGTGGAATAACGGCTGAAATAGCACGCTCAGAAGAGCCCTGTGCAATCGCAACAATGTTCACATCCACTTCAGCCAATGAGGTGAAGAAGCGAGAAGCGACACCGTGAGAAGTACGCATACCGTCACCGACTAGGGTCACAATAGAAACATCGTCCGAAAATTCAACTGGCTCTAATAAACCTTCTTTAAGCTCTAGTTCAAAGCTTTCAGTTAATGCCTTTTCAGCTTGAACACGATCCGCTGTTTCAATACAAAAACTAATGCTGTATTCAGAAGAAGATTGAGTGATAAGTACAATCGATACGCCAGCAGATGACATCGCACCAAATACCCGTGCAGCCATACCGACCATACCTTTCATACCCGGGCCTGATACGTTAACCATGGTGAGATCTTTTAAAGTCGTGATCCCTTTAATAGCTAACTGATCTTCACCAGTATCTTGACCAATTAATGTACCTGGTGCTTGCGGACTAAAGCTGTTTTTGATCAAACATGGAATTTGGAATTGAGCAATAGGCGCGATAGTTTTCGGGTGAAGTACTGAAGCACCAAAGTAAGAAAGCTCCATCGCTTCTTGGTAGCTTAATGATTTAAGTAAGCGCGCATCTGGTACTAAGCGAGGATCGCAGCTGTAGACACCGTCAACATCAGTCCAAATCTCGCAGCAATCAGCACGCAGGCAAGCAGCCAGTACAGCGGCTGAGTAATCAGAGCCATTACGACCAAGCGTCACTAACTCACCTTTACTATTACCAGCAGTAAAGCCCGGCATGATGCAGACATGACCTTCAGGTAGCGGCTGACGACGGAAGTTTTGCGTTGAGATCTCAATATCTACATGCGCTTCAAGGTAACTGCCTTCCGCATATAAGTATTGAACCGGATCAATAAGGCTAGCTGGCTGTCCTTTTGCTTCAAGTACCGCTTTCATTGCCGCAATTGAAATACGCTCACCTTTACTAATAATCGTCGCATATACATTATCAGGGCAGAGACCTAATAACTTAATGCCATGAACATACTCTTTTAATTGGCCTAATGAGCTTGCTAGCTTGGCATCTAACGCAGCTTTATCAAAACCTGGCTCTAAGGTTTTCAAACCACTAAATAACTCAACAAAAACTTGCTCAAGATCGGCAAGTTGAAGTGATGCATCGCCAGTTTTAACAGCGTTATCAATCACAGAAACCAGCTTGTTTGTCACTTTACCCGGTGCAGATAGCACCACAGATACGTCACCTTGCTGAGCATTATTCGCAATAATGTCAGCAGCTCTTAAAAATCGCTCTGCATCGGCTAATGATGAACCACCAAACTTAAATACTCGCATTCCCTACTCCCGAGTTTCTATCCTGAACTATCTAGTTATAACAGCTAGACATACTCAAATATGTGAATTAAAAATCGTTAAAAAAAAGCCCGCAGCTCTTATGAGTTGCGGGCCTATTGTTAATCTTTGCGCGTATCAGCCCGCACTAACACCTAAAATGTTAATGGTAATAATCGTGCGTGTAGTGCCGTTAAAGCTGAATACTTTTTTCATCTTGCTATGAATTCTCTTTTTGCTGATAGTTTACGTTTACAGCAATCATGGATTAGAGTCAATAATATCTTCACAATTACACAACACAATAGACAGCAAAGTTGTACCATTAATCAACAATTTTCATTACACAACTTGGGCTGATATATTGGTACTAGAATATGCAGGATTGCATACTTAACTTTCACACGACACATCAAGGGAGCTACGCCATGAGTACAGCGATGGAATCTCTAATAGCGCATACTATTTTACAAGGGTTTGATGCTATGTACGGTCGCTTTCTTGATGTCACCGCGGAAGCACAAGAGAGATTTGAAAAACAGTTATGGGGACAAGTTCATCATGCTCTCAAAAAGCGGATCAGCTTCTATGATCACCATGTAGAGCTAGTAACCAATCAAATCCAAATTATGCTCGGTGAGCGTTATGCCAATCATGATTTTTTGATGGCTGTAAAAATCGCCTATCAAGATTTGTTATTGGATTATCCCCGCTACGATATTGCTGAAAGCTTTTTCAACTCCGTTTACTGTCGTATTTTCAAACATCGCAACATCAATCGTGACAAACTCTTTGTTCACACATCCCAAGAAGATCGCGTTCCCCCTTACCCAACATCACTAACACGGTACTACCAAGTAAAAACAACTCTCAGTGCGATGTTTGAACGTATGCTCGATGACACCCCATTCACCTTACCTTGGCAAGATAAGTCTCGAGATATCAATTATCTACTCAAACATTTACAGCGAGATTTGGGTACACAATTCGATCAAGACACGACATTAGAGCTCATTCGTGAGCCTTTCTACCGTAACAAAGCTGCGTATTTAATTGGTAAACTGACATTTTCAAATGGTGAAATGTCACCTTTTGTGATCCCTATTTTAAACGACAGTGATCATGAAATTTATCTCGATGCCTGTATTTGTGATGTGAACGATATCAGTATTATTTTCGGTTTTGCGCGATCTTACTTTATGGTTTATGCGCCAGCACCAGCAGCTCTTGTACGCTTTTTATCTCAACTTATTCCCAATAAAACATTAGCTGAGCTCTATACTGCTATTGGTTGCCAAAAACACGGAAAAACTGAGCTATATCGTGAATTTTTAGCACATTTAGCGACTACAGATGATAAGTTTGTTATCGCTCCCGGCATCAAAGGCATGGTGATGTCGGTCTTTACTCTGCCTTCCTATGACTTTGTGTTTAAGATCATTAAAGACAAATTTGCCCCACAAAAAGACATTAATCACAGCACCGTTAAAGAGAAATATCAGCTAGTTAAAGAGCACGATCGAGTGGGCCGAATGGCTGATACTCAGGAATACCGAAATTTTTGTTTTCCGAGAGAGCGTTTTAGTGATGAACTCATTGAGGAATTACAAACGATCGCTCCATCTATCCTCACAATCACAGATGATACCGTCATGATAGAGCACCTTTACATGGAACGTCGAATGGTGCCATTTAATATCTATATCGAAAATGCGAGTGATGATGAACTGCGATACGCCATTGATGAATATGGTAAAGCAATAAAACAACTTGCTGCTGCCAATATTTTCCCTGGCGACATGCTATTTAAAAACTTCGGGGTAACGCGCCATAAACGTGTGGTTTTTTACGATTATGATGAAATTACCTACATGACAGAAATGAATTTTAGGAAGATCCCACCCCCTCGTTATCCAGAAGATGAGCTTGCTGCTGAACCTTGGTATAGCGTTGGGATCAATGATGTCTTTCCCGAAGAATTCCGTACTTTCTTATTAATTAATCCAAAAGTTCGAGCTCTATTTGATGAGCTACATAGCGATCTGTTTGAGGCAAGCTACTGGCAGCAACTTCAACAAAACATCAATAACGAAGACTACCCAGATGTGATCCCATATCCTAAGCAGTATCGCTTCATACAACACGATAAAACAGCCTAAATAAAGCAATCGCTATGTAATAAATAAAGCACGGTTTACAACAACAGGTGTAGTGGATCATACATTGGAAAACTCATTGCATATTTCTCACATCTGCAATGCCATTTTCGATATCGATCCCCTACAGTTAGAAGCATAAAATAATAATTAGAGAATAAGCTGATATGGCAAGATTATTTTTAGGGATTATTTTTTGTTTGGGCTCTCTTCTTCAGCCTGTAATGGCAACAGAGTTTGAAGACTTTGGCTTAACTTATGACGGTGGTAAAAAGCTATCGTCAGGCTGGTTTCTATCTTCACAATCACGCCACAAACAAGCCTTTGATGTTTGGCAGATCGACAGCGGCTATTCCTATCCAATAGCGAAAAATACACAGGTTTATTTAAGTACCCAACTGACCTCAACCACAGAGCAACAACATGGCTCTCGTGGTATCGCATCTGGTGTCAAATATAACTTCACACCTAAAGTAAGCCTGCAAAGTGAAATTAATACCGCGACCAGTGATGAAAAAACAAAAGTAGGGATTGAGGTCAGTAGCCAATACAACGTATCAGACAAATTAAATCTACGTGCTAGCGTAGATTATGAAGAATTAGAGCAAGTGATCGAATTAGGTCTTGGCTTTAGCTTCTAGCTTCTAGCTTCTAGCTTCTAGCTTCTAGCTTCTAGCTTCATTAAGAGCCGATAAGTCTAACTCTGTCTTAGATAAAATAATGCCGTTTAAATCAGCATAAATATAATCCCCTGGATACACTAAATCTTCATTGATATTCAAGGTAACATTTAGCTCTCCCATTTGACGCTTAATGGTTTTTATTGGGCAAGCTCCTATCGCTTTAACACCTAGATCCAGCGTCGCTAATGTACCGATATCACGTACTGCACCATTTACAATAATTCCCTGCCAATGATTTTTAATCGCCAACAGTGCCAATTGATCACCAAGTAGCGCACGACGACAGCTACCATGACCATCAATCAATAACACTTTACCTGTACCATCTTGCGATAACACATCACGGACTAAGCTATTATCTTCAAAGCATCGTAGTGTCACGCATTGACCATAAAAAATCGGCTTACCGCCATAATCATTGCACGTTAAAGGAAGAAAATGGATCGCTTGTTCATAGTGATCGCAGAGATCAGGCAATAAGTCTTTCATGATTTCCTCCTTGAGTAACACAGGCATTGCGAATAGATACTTAACAATACTCATGAGTACATTAACAACCAACCTACCCATTTATGGTTAGCCGCATAAAAGCAACACTAATATCTAAAAGTGTCTTTTACGTCCAATACACTTAATGAAGCATGTCATATCCCCGATTTTCCATACTAAATAGAGAAAAATCATATTTAGAGTAATGACACATAAAACATGCAACTAGTCGATGACAATGTTACAATTAAAAACATAACGTAAATGACATGTTGTCGTTAATGTAAGTTATAGCTTCAAAAACATACAATCGGTATGTTTTTTATTAATTTTTAATGTTGAATTAAGCAAGCCTCAGTGATTTTATCAATATTGTTAAATATAGTGATAACGAGCGCTAATACTTCACTCTGTTTGATATAAATCAACAAAGTTATAAATAGCTATACTAAACAAACGTACAATATTGTTAGAGAGCTGTTAAGTGAATACAATCGCTGCATTAATTAGGGAGAGTGTAGCCAACACCTCAGTTAATGAGGTATTTCGATAGCATTTACTATTACTATCGGAAAAAGGATGGTGTACCAACATAGGCAGCGATTTCGTAACCAATAAGTATTTTCGTTAATACTTTGCCTATATGTGAATTATTTTTATAGAATTTAACTTAACTCTGTTCATCGCAGATTTAGTTTTTGATATTAGGTACTGCCAATGCAAACCCCTCACATTCTTATCGTAGAAGACGAGCACGTAACACGTAACACCCTAAAAAGTATTTTTGAAGCGGAAGGTTACACTGTTTTTGAAGCAAACGACGGCGCAGAAATGCACCAGATGTTATCTGAAAATCCTGTTCACCTAGTGATCATGGATATTAACCTACCAGGTAAAAACGGTCTTCTACTAGCTCGTGAGCTTCGTGAACAAGGCGATATGGCGCTAATGTTCCTAACAGGTCGTGATAACGAAGTTGATAAGATCCTAGGTCTTGAAATTGGTGCAGATGATTACATCACAAAACCTTTCAACCCTCGTGAACTTACTATTCGTGCTCGTAACTTACTAACTCGTGCAATGAACCAAGGTCTTCCAACTGAAGATAAGAAGTTAGTTGAGCGTTACGAGTTCAACGGTTGGTCTCTAGAAATTAACAGCCGTTCACTAGTAAGCCCAAGCGGTGATCAGTTCAAACTTCCACGTTCTGAGTTCCGTGCCCTACTTCACTTCTGTGAAAACCCAGGCAAGATCCAAACTCGTGCTGATCTTCTTAAGAAGATGACAGGTCGTGAGCTTAAACCACATGACCGTACTGTTGACGTGACTATCCGTCGTATTCGTAAGCACTTTGAATCTGTTGCTGATACCCCAGAAATCATCGCAACTATCCACGGTGAAGGTTACCGTTTCTGTGGTGATCTAGGCGAAGAGTAATTCGTTTAGTTACCAATAAAAAGGCTACCTTAGGCTGTCTCTTATACACAAATCCCTAAGCCAATGCTTGGGGATTTTTTTGAACTAATTTTATGTTTCATAATCTGATCATCTAAGCAATGATAAGGATGATTATGATGACCTATATAGAACCAACGCTTTGGGCTCAAAAACAATTCGGTCAAGCGGATCTTAATGACCCAAGACGCACTCAAAGACTCGTTGCTCTAGCTACCTCTCTGGCTGAACAACCTGGTATCCCTATCTCAAAACTCATCATCTCCCCAGCCGATATGGAAGGGGCTTATCGCTTTATTCGTAATGACCAAATCAAAGCAGAAGATATTGCAGAAGCTGGATTCTATGTCACAGCACAAGAAGCTTTTGAACAACAAACACTGCTTGCATTGGAAGATACCACTTCTCTAAGTTACTCACATCACAGCATACAAGATACACTCGGGCATTCCAATCAAGGTAATCGACACCGAGCAATGTTCGTTCATTCAACGTTGCTTTTTGCTCCCGAAACTCACACTGTAGTTGGTTTAATCGAACAACAACGCTGGACCCGAGATATTGAAAAACGTGGTCAAAGACACCAGCACGCAACTCGACCATACAAAGAAAAAGAAAGTTATAAATGGGAACAAGCATCTCGCCATGTTGCAGAGCGACTAGGCGAGAAAATGTCAGAGGTTATTTCTGTGTGTGATAGAGAAGCCGATTTATTCGAGTACCTCACTTACAAGCACGAGCAACAACAACGATTTATCGTTCGCTCAATGCAAAGTCGCTGTATCGAGGAGCATGATAATCGTCTTTATGACTACGCTTCCAAGTTGTTATCAGCAGGAAGCAAAGAGCTAAAAATACCGCAAAAAGGCGGTCGTAAATCCCGCACGGCTCATCTAGACATCAAATATGCTCCCGTGACACTTAAGTCTCCCGCCAATAAAAAGAGTTCGATAATATCTCTCTCTACTATGTTGGATGTATAGAGCAAGGTGAGAGTGACGACAAGCTCGCATGGCATTTACTGACATCAGAGCCTGTAACGAACAAAGAGGAAGCACTTAACATCGTCAGTTATTATGAGCGTCGTTGGCTGATAGAAGATTTTCACAAGGTTTGGAAAAGTGAAGGCACGCAAGTTGAACAACTGAGAATGCAAAGTAAAGATAACTTAGAAAGGCTCAGTGTTATTTTGGCATTTATTGCTACTCGTTTACTCCAGTTAAGATTTATGAACGAATCTAAAGAGTTATCTAGTTGCTGTTGTGAACGGGTGTTAAAAGGTAAAGCGTGGAAGCTTATGTGGTTAAAATTGGAGAAGAAAAAGCTGCCCAAAGAAGCACCTAATATATCGTGGGCTTACAAAAGTATTGCACGGTTAGGTGGTTGGAAAGATACCAAGCGGACGGGTCGTGCTTCTGTAAAGACATTATGGCAAGGATGGTTTAGGTTACAAACCATCCTTGAAGGATATGAACTAGCTAAGTCTCTTGAACACAATGACTTGTGATCAATAGACAGGCCCTTAGGAGCCTTTTTTGTATCTGTGATTAATGTACAGTTTCTATTTTACTTGCCGTACTGCTTAAGCCACGCTTTCAATACATCAATATCGTTTTGATAGCAGTTTTTGATCTCATCAACCCAATCATTAATGTTTTCCCACCAAGCTGGTAGCTCTGGCGATTGCGCTTTTTGCGCCACTTGCTGAATATGTTTTAGACCAATAGAACCTGCTGCACCTTTGATTTTGTGCGCTTCGAACTTAATCCCGTCTTGATCTTTCGCGACCATATTGGAGTCTAAAATCGCAATGTAATCTGGCATCATTTTTTCGAACATTTCGATACTGGCATAGACAGGTTTAGTACCAACAATATCGACATAAGACGTCAGCATTTCAAGATCGAGCAATTTATCAATCATGCTCTCACTTGGGCCAAATTGCTCATGGTCAGATTCTAATTGCTCAGCTACTTCATCTTCTTCATAGCTACAACTTAATACAAGATTTTCGATTACACTAGTGATTGCTTTAACACTTAATGGCTTACTGATCGCTTCATCCATGCCTTTTTCAAGGTATTCGGTTTTATCGCTGATCACGTTTGCAGTTAGTGCAACTAACGCTGGCAAATCTTGGTATTTTTCACGTAACTGCTGCGCAATATCAAAACCTGTCATATCGGGTAATTGAATATCTAACAGTACTAGATCGTAATCTTCAGGTTTAAACATAGCTAAGGCTTCATCACCTCGCATTGCTACAGTTACTTCATGACCTAGACTTTCTAGTAATGATTTTGCGACCGTGATATTTAACTCAATATCTTCAACCATAAAGATACTTAAACCCGTTAGCTCAGGTTTCACTTCGGTCACGATTTCTTCTTCAATCACATCTTCGACTAGCGGTACGCGAATTTTCACTCTGAATGTACTGCCTTCACCGACTTCTGAATCCACCGTGATGTCACCGCCCATCAATTGCACTAACTGGCGAGATACCGCTAAACCAATTCCCGTCCCCACAGCATGAATATTGTCATCACCCTGCTTTACTTGATAATACATGGCAAAGATATTATCGATTTCAGACTTAGGAATACCAACACCACTGTCTTCTACTTCAAAAACAATATCAGCATCATGTTCATGAATTTCACTGCTTACCGATAAGATCACACCACCTTGTTTGGTAAACTTGGTTGCGTTACCAATTAAGTTCCAAAGCACTTGGCGTAGTCGTGTACTGTCGACTTCAATATTCTTAGGCAGATCCGTTAAACATTCCAAATCAAAGCGTAAACCTTTTTGCTCTGCCATTAATTGCGAGATATTACCCATCTCATCAACAAACTCATGGAAATCCAACGGCTTTGGCATCAACTCTAATCGGCGACGATCGGATTTATCCAAATCAATAATGTCGTTAAAGATGTTACCTAGGGTGATCGCACTAACATGCACTGTACGCAAATAGCCACGTTGCTCATCGGTAAGATCTGTATCTAGCAACATTCGACTTAGACCAACAATACCATTGAGCGGTGTACGTAGTTCATGACTGATCGTTGAGATAAACGAGGTTTTATCGCTGCTCGCTTTCTCTAACGCATCTTCATACTTTTTACGTTCAGTAATATCACGACCAAAACCCATTAAACCTAAACGGCGACCATTACGGCTGTAAAATGGCACTTTGCGCAATTCAAATAATGCTCGTTTACCATTGGGATAAACTAGCCATTGCTCATCAGTCATCGCGTTATTTTCGTGGAATAACTCTTCATCAGTTTTAATGATTTTCTTAGCAACTTCTTCTGGATAAACATCCCACGGCGTTAAGCCCACCAGCTCTTTCTCCGTTTTACCAAGCAGCTCAGACATTGCACGGTTACAGCCAGAAAACTGGTTCTTTTCATTGCGGTAGTAAATCAAATCAGGGGAAGCATCAAGAAACGACTTCAATAATGCACTTTGCTCCGCTACGGCAAGTTGGGCATTTTCACGCTGATAGACCTCATTTTCGAGATCTTGCATCGCTTCTTCGCGGGCTTCCTCTGCTTTCTTCCTTTCTTCAATTTCTAAATTTAGCTGCGAGATATTATCTTGAAGCTGTTGGTTTAATTCCAAATCACGAGAGCGCATCTCTTCTAATTTAGTTACCAATTTAGATAAACGTTGGCGAGATTCCTCTAATTGATCCACCACTACAGAGAGAAAATACACCGCCCAAGGTGTGATCAATAAACCAAAGGTCACCGAGCGAACAATATCAATATCATTCACCGAGCCATGTAAGATCAAAGTCACACCAACTTGAACTATGACGGCTAATGCCACTAAACCTAAAGCGAGTAATAAACTAAAACGGACAATCCCCAGCTTAACCAGAAGATCAACATAGAATTGAGCTAAAATTTTGACTTGTTTCATCACTGAATACCAAAAGAAGAAAGACATCGCGAAAGCGACGATTAAACCTGTTAATCATAAGCGCTCATGCTAATTGCGCCAAAATATAAGGTAAAACTTTAACCTTTACATACAAAAAAGCCCACATTATGCAGGCTTTATTGTTACATCCTATTTTAATTGTGGTAATTCATACACAAAAGTATCATTAATGAGACTACCTTGTGCACCATGACGATCGAGGCTACGACCAATTTCTGTCATGGCTAACCAGCGATTTTCACACCACATAGGTGCTAATAAGGTAGGACGTCGAGCAGCAGCGGATACACGGTGATATACCACATTGGCAGGCGTTAAGCGGATCATCTCCGTCGCTATATCGGTATAGTCTTCAAGACTGATCGGCTCTAAACGCTCAGCTTTAAACGCTTGCCCCATTTTACTACCTTCAACAATATGTAATGGGTGTAACTTAATCCCATCAACACCAGCTGCAACCACTTTGTTAATGGTATCGATATTGTCTGCTTTAGTATCGCCCGGTAATCCCACAATCAAATGGGTACAAACTTTAATCCCTAACGCACGAGCACGCTGAGTGATCGCTTCATAGCAAGCAAAATCATGACCACGGTTGATACGTTTTAATGTTTTATCATTTGCGGTCTGTAAACCTAACTCTAGCCAAATCTCATAACCTTGCTCAACATAACCAGACAATAGCTCTAATACCGCATCAGGCACACAGTCAGGACGAGTGCCAACACATAAACCAACAATATCGGCAGTCTCTAACGCTTCTTCATACATTTTCTTCAGGGTTTGTACTTCAGCATACGTGCTGGTGTAAGCCTGAAAATACGCTAAATAACGTTTCGCTCGATGGATTTCGCCTGCACGATCAGTTAGCTGCTGCTGAATAGGTAAATATTGTGTTTTTTCATCGGCAAACGACGCCACATTACAAAAAGTACAACCGCCTCTACCGATGGTGCCATCACGATTAGGACAGCTAAAGCCGCCATGTAAGGTTAACTTATGCACTTTCTCGCCATAGCGACGTTGTAAATCTTGACCAAATGTATTGACGAGTTCGTGGAGTTGCATTGCTTGACCTAATAGTAAATAAGTATGAGTAGCTGTAAAACCGCGATAAATAGCGAGCTGATATAAAAGGACACGCAAGATAGCATCAATCACGCGTTCAAAGTTTGTGCTGAAACAAAAATACCGCGTTCTTATTCCTTGTAAGCAAGCAGCTTTAAACGTAAATAAAATACAAAAAGAGAAATGGATTACGGGCAAATACGATAACGACAAGAGTACGTCACACTCAGCTTTTTTGCATGAAAACCCAATTGCGAATAATTATCAGGATTAGAGTGCTATTTTCATGTTTAATAATGCAACAAAATAGCAATATTATGATGACTAAGTGTTAATTTTTATTGGTAATTAATGTATCAAAATTGTAGGATAGTTACACTTGTGTGCAATTTCTGAACAATAAAAGCGGCTTTATCACCCTACTTTAAAGTGATTTATGTCGCCCTTTCTCAAGAAATATAGTGTATTCGTTCACACCTAAACGAACACAGCAAAATTAAGTTTGCCAAATAAAGGAACGTTTCATCCTTGCGCAAACACACAATCACCGCAGGTAGAACAGGACAGTTCATTTCAATACCGCATGATTGTGACAATAAATTAGGGATAACCAAGCCTTAGGAATATGGCTTGATGCAACTGGAAGGATGTATCTATGACAGATCAAGAGCTGAACGCTCAGGGACTTTATGTGCCTGAAATGGAGCACGATGCCTGTGGTATCGGCTTTGTCGCCCACCTTAAAAACCGTAAATCTCACCAGATTGTTACTCAGGCTCTCGATATGCTCGCGCGTATGGAGCACCGTGGCGGTCAAGGCTGTGATCCATGCAGTGGTGATGGTGCGGGTATTTTACTGCAAAAACCGCACGAGTTCTTATTAGAAGAAGCACTTAAACTGGGTATTAAATTACCAGCCTTCGACCAATACGGTGTAGGTGTGGTTCTATTCCCTAAAGATGAACATAAACGTCAACAGTGCCGTGAGATCTTAGAACGTAATGCTAAACGTCTTGATCTTGAAGTGATTGGTTACCGTGTGCTTCCGGTTGATAACTCAATGATCGGTGAAGATCCATTGAGCACAGAACCACAATTTGAACATGTATTCATTACAGGTGGTGCCAATCTCGATCCTGCGGTACTTGAGCGTAAGCTGTATGTACTACGTAACTACACGGTACGTGTTTGCCTTGAAAGCGTGTCAAACATTGGTGATGACTTCTACATCAACTCACTGTCATACAAAACGCTAGTGTACAAAGGTCAGTTGACCACAGAGCAAGTACCTCAGTACTTCCTTGATCTGCAAAATCCTACGATGGTAACAGCACTTGCACTGGTTCACTCTCGTTTCTCAACTAACACCTTCCCTCGTTGGCGTCTAGCACAGCCTTTCCGTTACATTGCTCACAACGGTGAAATCAATACCGTACGTGGTAACTTGAACTGGATGAAGGCCCGTGAAGCTATCCTTGAATCGGATCTATTTAGCCAGCAAGAAATTGAGATGCTACTGCCTATCTGCCAAGAAGGTAGCTCGGATTCATCTAACTTCGATATGGCGCTAGAACTACTAGTCCTATCTGGTCGTAGCCTGCCGCATGCACTGATGATGCTGATCCCTGAAGCATGGCAGGAAAATAAGAACCTCGATCCTAAGCGTCGTGCATTCTACCAATACCATGCCAACATCATGGAGCCTTGGGATGGTCCTGCTTCTGTTTGTTTCACTGACGGTGTTCAAGTGGGTGCAACCCTTGACCGTAACGGTCTACGTCCTTCCCGTTATACCGTGACCAAAGATGACTTCCTTGTGATGGCATCTGAATCGGGCGTGGTTGAAATTGAACCTGAAAACGTCCAATTCCGTGGTCGTCTACAACCGGGTCGTATCTTCGTTGCCGATCTAGAGCAAGGCCGCATCATTTCAGATGAAGAAGTGAAAGATGGTATTGCAAGTGCACAACCTTATGAGCAATGGGTTAAAGACAACCTATTAAGCCTTAAGACGTTGCCAGAAGCTGACAACATGCACCACCAGCCAACACCTGAGCGCTTGCTGCATCATCAACAAGCGTTTGGTGTTAGCTCAGAAGAAGTAAATGACATTATCGTTCCACTGGCAAAAACTGGTTATGAGCCATTAAGCGCAATGGGTGCTGACTGGCCGCTAGCTGTGCTATCACACCAATCGCAGCATTTATCTAACTACTTTAAGCAGTTGTTTGCGCAGGTAACTAACCCACCAATCGATCCAATTCGTGAACGTATGGTGATGTCACTGAATACTTACCTTGGTAAAGATCAAAATCTGCTAACAGAAAGCCCTGCTCACTGTCAGAAAGTTGAGTTAGAGTCACCAGTACTTTCTAATGCTGAGCTTGAGAAGATCCGTGAGATTGATAAAGCTCACCTACAATCAAAAACGCTTGATATCGTATTTAGCGCAAGCGGGGAAAACGGTAAATTAGAGCGCGCACTGAAACGTATTTGTCAGTACTCTGAAGATGCTGTTATTGATGGTTATTCGATCATTATCTTAACTGACCGTGCTGTAAACTCTAATCATGCCGCTATTCCAGCAATGCTGGCAGTAGGTGCAGTACATCACCATTTAATCCGCAAAGGTCTTCGTGCTAAATGTGACATCGTGGTAGAGACTGGTGATGCGCGCGAAACACACCATTTTGCGACACTTGTTGGCTACGGTGCTAATGCTGTTAACCCATATCTTGTGACTGAAACGCTAGTTGATCTTCAACGTAAGCGTAAGCTTGATCCAGAAGTACCAACAGACACCTTATTTGATAACTACCGTAAAGGGGTTAACGGTGGTTTATTGAAGATCTTCTCGAAGATGGGTATTTCAACGCTACAGTCATACCATGGCGCACAAATTTTTGAAGCATTAGGTATTAGCAAATCTGTGGTAGATAAGTACTTCACAGGTACGGTTTCTCGTATTCAAGGTCTAACGATTGATGACATTGCACAAGAAGTGCTGGTTCGTCACCGTGTCGGCTACCCAACCCGTGAAATTCCAGTACAGGTACTTGATGTTGGTGGTGTTTATCAGTGGAAACAACGTGGTGAAAAACACTTGTTCAACCCTGAAACGATTTCACTACTGCAACAGTCAACCCGTGAAAAAGATTACGCTCAGTTTAAGCAATATGCGAAAGCGGTTGATGATCAAGGCGATAACGCAGCAACACTACGTAGCCAACTTGATTTCATCAAAAACCCAGCAGGCTCAATCCCACTTGAAGACGTTGAGCCAATCGAGAATATCCTTAAGCGCTTTGCAACAGGTGCAATGAGCTTTGGCTCTATCTCTTATGAAGCGCACTCGACTCTTGCCGTTGCAATGAACCGTATTGGTGCGAAGTCTAACTCAGGTGAAGGTGGTGAAGACCCAATTCGCTTTGAGAAGAAAGACAATGGCGATTGGGAGCGCTCTGCAATCAAACAGGTCGCATCAGGTCGTTTCGGTGTGACATCTTACTACCTAACTAACGCTGATGAGCTACAAATCAAGATGGCTCAAGGTGCGAAACCAGGTGAAGGTGGTCAATTACCTGGTGATAAAGTCGATGATTGGATTGGTGCAACTCGTCACTCAACCCCGGGAGTTGGTCTAATTTCACCACCGCCTCACCATGATATTTACTCAATCGAAGACTTAGCACAGCTGATCTACGATTTGAAGAATGCTAACCGCGCAGGTCGTGTCAACGTTAAGCTAGTATCAGAAGCTGGTGTAGGTACGATTGCATCAGGTGTTGCAAAAGCAAAAGCTGACGTAGTACTTATTGCTGGGTTCGACGGTGGTACGGGTGCATCGCCAATGTCATCGATTCGCCATACAGGTCTACCGTGGGAGTTAGGTCTTGCTGAAACACACCAAACTCTACTGAAAAACGGCCTACGTAACCGTATCGTCGTTCAATCTGACGGTCAGATGAAAACACCACGTGACCTTGCTATCGCGACTCTGCTGGGTGCCGAGGAATGGGGCGTAGCAACCGCCGCACTTGTGGTTGAAGGTTGTATCATGATGCGTAAGTGCCATAAGAACACCTGTCCTGTCGGTATCGCAACGCAAAACAAAACATTACGTGAGCGCTTTGATGGTCGTGTAGAAGACGTTGTTACTTTCTTCCAATACATGGCTGAAGGTCTACGTGAGATCATGGCTGAGCTTGGTTTCCATACCATTGATGAAATGGTTGGTCAGTCTCAGAAACTGAAAGTGCGTGAAAATATTAGCCACTGGAAGTACAAGAACCTTGATCTAAGCCCAGTGCTTTTCATCGAGCAACCGCGTAATGAAGACGGTGTGTACAACCAACGTGAGCAAAACCATGGCCTAGAAACAGTACTTGATCGCAAGCTAATTGAACTTGCACAACTGGCACTTGCTGAAGGCAAAGCTGTTGAAGCTGAACTGCCTATCATCAATACCGACCGTAGCGCAGGTACTATGCTGTCGAATGAAATTTCGAAAGTGTACAAAGACCAAGGTCTACCAAAGCCAATGAACGTCAAGTTTAACGGTTCTGCTGGTCAAAGCTTTGGTGCTTTCCTTGCCAAAGGCGTTAAGTTTGAAGTCGAAGGCGATGCAAACGACTACTGGGGTAAAGGTCTATCTGGCGGTACGCTAGTACTCTACCCTGATGCAAAATCTGACATCGTTGCTGAAGATAACATCGTTGTGGGTAACGTTTGTTTCTACGGTGCAACCTCTGGTGAATCTTACATTCGCGGTATCGCAGGTGAGCGTTTCTGTGTACGTAACTCAGGTGCACAAGTGGTTGTTGAAGGTGTCGGTGATCACGGCTGTGAATACATGACTGGTGGTGTTGCGGTTATCCTTGGTCAAACAGGTCGTAACTTTGCTGCTGGTATGAGCGGTGGTGTCGCTTACGTTTGGGATCAATTCGATGATTTTGAAACCAAGCTCAACCCAGAGCTTGTTGATCTCGACCCAATCGAGAAAGAAGACCAAGAATTATTACTAAATATGCTAACGAAGCACGTAGCATTGACTGGTAGTACGGTTGCAGAGCTTTTCCTATCTAACTTCGAAGATAACTTGAAGAAGATGGTGAAAGTAATGCCAAGGGATTACAAAGCTGTACTACAAAAGCGTAAAGCTGAAGCTCAAGACAAGGAAGCGTTGGAGGCCATCAATGGGTAAGCCTACTGGATTTTTAGAATTTGGCCGTGAACTGCCAAAAAAGTTGGATCCGAGTGTTCGTATCCAAGACAACAAAGAGTTCGTACTAAACGACGAGTTTGGTGACAAGATCAATGATCAATCGGCACGCTGCATGGATTGTGGCGTCCCTTTCTGTCACAACTCATGCCCTATCGGTAATATCATTCCTGAATTTAACGATGCGGTTTACCGTGATAGCTGGGAAGAAGCGTGGAACATCCTAAGTTCGACCAACAACTTCCCTGAGTTTACAGGTCGTGTATGTCCAGCTCCTTGTGAAAGTGGCTGTGTACTGGGTATCAACCAAGATCCAATCACTATCTGTAATATCGAAAAGACCATCGTGGAAACGGCATACCGTGAAGGTTATGCCAAACCCAAAACGCCACGTTCTCGCACCGGTAAAACCGTCGCTATCATAGGTTCAGGTCCAGCAGGGCTTGCAGCTGCAGAGCAGTTAAACAGCGCTGACTACACTGTGACGGTGTTTGAGCGTGATGAAAAAGTCGGTGGTCTACTGCGCTTTGGTATTCCAGATTTTAAACTGGGTATGGATATCATTGATCGTAAGATCAACTTAATGGCAGAAGCTGGTGTTAAATTTGAAGTTAATGCACATATCGGTGTTGATATTAATGCTAAACAGCTTCGCCAAGAGTTTGATGTTGTACTGCTAACAGGTGGTTCAACGGTACCACGCAACCTGCCAATCCCAGGTCGTGAGCTTAACGGTGTTCACTTTGCGATGGAGTTCCTAGCGCAAAACAACCGTCGTGCTAACGACATGGATTTAAAAACCAAAGAAATCCATGCAAAAGATAAGCATGTTGTGGTTATTGGTGGCGGTGATACGGGCTCTGACTGTGTTGGTACATCAAACCGTCACGGCGCAGCAAGCATTACTCAAGTAGAGATCATGCCTGTTCCACCAGAGAAGCGTCCTGCAAATCAGCCATGGCCTTCATACCCAATGATCATGAAGACATCGACATCACATGAAGAAGGCTGTGATCGTTACTGGAATATCTTAACGAAAGAGTTCATCTCTGATGATAAGGGTAACGTGAAAGGCTTACGTATTGCCGATATCGTATGGCAAGATGCCAAACCAGGTGAGCGTCCTGAGTTTAAAGAAGTGGAAGGATCTGAGCGTGTTATCGCTTGTGATTTAGCTTTCTTGGCTATGGGCTTCTTACACCCCGAGCCAACAGGCGTGCTTGCTCAACTTGAAATCGCACTAGATGAGCGTGGTAATGTTGCAACAACTGATTTTGCCACTAACCAAGCAGGTGTATTTGCCGCTGGTGACATGCGTACAGGTCAGTCTCTGGTTGTCCGTTGTATCAACGAAGGGCGAGAATCAGCGCGTGCGGTAGATGCTTACCTAATGGGTAACACAAATCTTGAAGCAAAAGCAGATTCATTAATGCTTTCTTAACTTTTTACTAAAGTTAATTTTTAATTTAAAGCCAGCTTATAGGAGCTGGCTTTTTTATTGTCATAACTCTCAATATTGATTTTTTCCATTTTCATTTCTCCTTAGTTACTAATAAATAGATGCTTTATTCTCAAAAATTAGATATTTACCAGTAAGCTCCTGTCAGCACTAATCCTTATAACTTACTATATTTCCTTAAGTTAAAAGAAGTTATCGCTATTTTAATACACTTCATAATATTTAAGCCCATTTGTTATGTCTATTTGACCTTTTTGTAAATTATGGGTACTTTGATGAATCGCAGGAAGCAGAGTTGATGATCAGGATGATTATCATATTGATGCAGTAAACCTGTTTATACCAAACAGGTGCAAGGGAGAGTTGCAATGTCACTGTATGACCCATCACTGGAAAAAGATAACTGTGGTTTTGGCCTAATTGCTCATACTGAAGGGCAAACCAGCCACAAACTCGTTCGTACCGCTATATCCGCACTAGATCGCATGACTCACCGTGGTGGTATCGCCGCTGACGGTAAAACAGGTGATGGCTGTGGTCTACTAATCAAAAAGCCTGATAGTTTTTATCGCATTGTTGCTGAAGAAAAAGGCTGGAATCTATCGCGAGAATTTGCCGTGGGGCAGATTTTCTTAAGCCAAGATCCTGTTTTAGCAGAGCAAGCACGAACAATTATTAATGAAGAACTTGCAACTGAAACATTATCAGTAACAGGTTGGCGCCAAGTCCCTGTTAACCCTGCCGTTCTTGGTCCTATAGCTCAAGAGTCCCTACCGAATATTGAGCAAGTATTTATCAATGCCCCTGCAGGCTGGAAACCTCGCGATATTGATCGCCGTCTCTATATTGCCCGTCGCCGCATTGAAAAACGTATTACCGAAGATAGTGATTTCTATATTTGTAGCCTTTCTACTCAAGTAATTGTCTACAAAGGCTTATTTATGCCTTCTGATCTGCCTAAGTTCTACTTAGATTTAGGTGATATTCGTTTAGAGTCTTCAATTTGTTTATTCCACCAGCGCTTTTCAACCAATACCCAACCTCGTTGGCCGTTGGCTCAGCCTTTTCGCTATCTAGCACATAATGGTGAAATCAATACCATCATGGGTAACCGCCAATGGGCCCGTGCTCGTGGTTACAAATTTAGCTCGCCTCTGTTACCCGATTTACAAACAGCAGCGCCATTTGTGAACGAAACAGGCTCAGATTCTTCAAGCCTAGATAATATGCTAGAGCTGTTCTTATCGGGCGGTATGGATCTGTTTCGTGCTATGCGCATGCTTGTGCCACCAGCATGGCAAAACCACCCTGATATGGATCCTGCGCTACGTGCATTCTATGACTTTAACTCCATGCATATGGAGCCATGGGATGGTCCTGCAGGCATCGTTATGTCCGATGGTCGTTATGCCGCCTGTAACCTTGACCGTAATGGTCTTCGCCCTGCTCGTTATGTGATCACCAAAGACAAGTTGATCACCCTCGCTTCTGAAGTCGGTATTTGGGATTACACCCCAGATGAAGTGGCAGAAAAAGGCCGTGTCGGTCCGGGTGAATTACTGGTTATTGATACGAAATTTGGCAAGATCTGGCATTCATCAGACATTGATAACGAACTCATGGGACGTCATCCATATAAAGAGTGGATGGACAGCCATGTAAAACGCTTAACCCCATTTGAACAGCTAGGTGATGAACAAGCAGGCGATCGATCTTTAACTGATGATGAGCTAGCGGTTTACCACAAACAATTTGGTGTGAACCGAGAAGAGCTTGATCAAGTCCTGCGTGTTATTGGTGAAAATGGTCAAGAAGCAACAGGCTCAATGGGTGATGATGCGCCAATGGCAGTATTATCATCAAAAGAGCGTCCGGTGACCGATTACTTCCGCCAAATGTTTGCACAAGTAACCAATCCACCTATCGATCCGCTGCGTGAAAAACACGTGATGTCGCTTGCAACCTGTATTGGTCGCGAAATTAACGTGTTCTGTGAAACAGATAGCCATGCCCAACGTGTCGCATTTGGCTCGCCAGTACTGCTCTACTCCGATCTCGTTCAGCTCCTTGAGCTCGATGATCAATACTATGCCAACAGCATTATTGATATTAACTACAACCCTGCCGAAAAAGATCTAAAACAATCATTGATCGATCTTTGTGATGAAGCAGAGCGCGTCGTAAAAAATGGCGCGGTATTAGTTGTACTTTCAGATCGAGGCATCAACAAAGACAAGCTACCGATTCCTGCAGCAATGGCGGTCGGTGCAGTACAAAAACGCCTTGTTGATAACAACCTACGTTGTGATACCAACATCGTAGTAGAAACAGCAACAGCGCGCGATCCACACCAGTTTGCTGTGCTATTAGGTTTTGGTGCAACGGCGGTTTATCCATACCTTGCTTATGAATCACTCGGTCAGCTTATTGATAGCGGTGCAATCAATAAAACCTACCGTGAAGCGATGACCAACTTCCAGAGCGGCATCAACAAAGGTCTGTTTAAGATCATGTCGAAAATGGGTATTTCTACCATTTCGTCATACCGCTGTTCAATGCTGTTTGAAGCAGTTGGTTTAAGTGATGAAATCGTTGAGCTGTGCTTTAAAGGTGTTTCTAGCCGAATTGCAGGTGCTGACTTTAGCGATTTCCAACAAGATTTAATCAACTTATCCCGTAAAGCATGGTTGAAGCGCAAGCCAATCGAACACGGCGGACTTTTAAAATACGTTCACGGCGGTGAGTTCCACGCCTACAACCCTGATGTAGTCAGCACCCTACAAAAAGCTGTTAAATCAGGCAATTATCAAGACTACTTAGCCTTTGCGAAAGAAGTTAATGAACGCCCTGTTGCTGCTATCCGTGATTTATTTAAGTTAAAAGATGGCACAACCGCGATTCCTCTTGAGCAAGTAGAGGCAGCCACCGAACTGTACAAACGCTTTGACTCAGCCGCTATGTCTATCGGTGCACTTAGCCCTGAGGCACATGAAGCACTCGCCATTGCGATGAACCGCTTAGGGGGTTGCTCGAACTCAGGAGAAGGTGGTGAAGATCCACGCCGCTTTGGTAATGAGCGTAACTCACGTATTAAGCAAGTAGCGTCAGGTCGATTTGGTGTAACGCCACACTACCTTGTGAATGCTGATGTTATTCAGATCAAAGTAGCACAGGGTGCAAAACCAGGTGAAGGTGGTCAGCTACCTGACTATAAAGTCACAACCGAGATCGCGAAGCTGCGTTATGCAGTCCCGGGAGTCACTCTGATTTCACCGCCACCACACCATGATATTTATTCGATTGAAGATTTAGCTCAGCTGATCTTCGATTTAAAACAAGTAAACCCTAGCGCCATGGTATCAGTAAAACTGGTATCAGAACCTGGCGTTGGCACTATCGCAACGGGTGTTGCTAAAGCCTATGCTGATTTGATCACCATTTCAGGTTACGACGGCGGTACAGGCGCAAGCCCACTAACATCGGTGAAATACGCAGGTAGCCCATGGGAGCTTGGTCTAGCTGAAACCCAACAAGCACTGGTTACCAATGGGCTTCGTCATAAGATCCGTCTACAAGTCGACGGCGGCTTGAAAACCGGTCTTGATGTAGTGAAAGCAGCTATTCTTGGTGCTGAAAGTTTCGGTTTTGGTACTGCGCCAATGGTAGCCCTTGGTTGTAAATACTTACGTATTTGTCACCTAAACAACTGTGCGACAGGTGTTGCCACGCAAGATGAAAAACTGCGTCGTGACTTCTTCAAAGGCCTGCCAGAGCAAGTGATGAATTACTTCATCGGTGTCGGTGAAGAAGTACGAGAAATTCTTGCCCAATTAGGTGTTGAAAAGCTTACCGACCTAATTGGTCGTACCGATCTTCTTGAAACTCTGGAAGGCTTTACAGCTAAGCAGACAAAACTGGATCTGAGCCCTATTTTAGCAGCACCAACACCAAAAGAAGGCAAAACACTGTACTGCAGCGAAGCCAATACACCATTTGATAATGCCGAGCTTAGCCAAGCCCTACTTGAGCAAATCCTACCTGCGATTGAAAGTCGCAGTGGTGGTGACTTCTACTTCGATATTTGTAATACCGACCGTTCGATCGGTGCCCGTTTATCAGGTGAAATTGCTCAGCGTTATGGCAACCAAGGTATGTCAGCAAATCCTGTAACACTACATCTTACGGGTACTGCAGGTCAGTCTTTCGGAGTGTGGAACGCAGGCGGTCTAAATCTGAAATTAACAGGTGATGCCAATGACTACGTCGGTAAAGGCATGACAGGCGGTATTATTTCTATCCGTCCTCCGCAAGGCTCTGCCTTTAAATCCAGTGATGCCACGATTATTGGTAATACCTGTTTATACGGTGCTAACGACGGTAAATTATTTGCAGCAGGTAAAGCAGGTGAGCGTTTTGCAGTGCGTAACTCTGGCACCATTGCGGTAGTTGAAGGTGCTGGTGATAACGCATGTGAGTACATGATAGGTGGTATTGTTGCCATTTTAGGTAAAACGGGCGTTAACTTTGGTGCAGGCATGACAGGTGGTTTTGCTTATATTCTTGATGAAGATGGCGATTTCGCAGGACGCGTTAACCCAGAGCTTGTCGAGGCACTACCGTTAGATGAACTAAACATCCACCAAGAACATTTACGTGGTTTAATCGACCGTCACCTACAAGAAACAGGGTCATGTCGAGCACAAGAGATTTTGGCGAACTTCGATCAATGGATCCCGAAATTCTATCTTGCGAAGCCGAAGTCAGCAGATATCAATACCCTGCTGGGTCACCAAAGTCGTTCAGCTTCTGAACTACGTCTTCAGGCGCAATAAGGGAGGGAAACCGAATGAGCCAGAATGTTTACCAATTTATTGACGTCGAACGTATCGACCCACCAAAGAAGCCGCTAAATGTTCGTAAAATTGAGTTCGTTGAAATATATGAACCTTTTACAGAACAACAAGCAGGCGCACAGGCGGACCGTTGTTTAGATTGTGGTAACCCTTATTGCGAATGGAAGTGTCCTGTTCATAACTACATTCCTCAATGGCTAAAACTCGCTAACGAGGGGCGTATTATTGAAGCAGTAGAGCTATCTCACCAGACTAATACCTTACCCGAGGTGTGTGGTCGAGTTTGTCCACAAGACAGATTATGTGAAGGCTCTTGTACCCTTAATGAAGACTTTGGTGCCGTGACTATCGGTAATGTCGAAAAGTACATTACCGATAAAGCCTTTGAGATGGGCTGGAAACCAGACATGTCAGGGGTGGAATGGACAGATAAGAAAGTTGCCATCATTGGCGCAGGTCCTGCCGGATTGTCATGTGCTGATATTCTTGTTCGTAATGGCGTAAAACCTGTGGTCTTTGATCGCTACCCTGAAATCGGTGGCTTGCTAACCTTTGGTATTCCATCATTCAAACTTGAAAAAGACGTGATGGTAAACCGTCGTAAAATCTTTACTGAAATGGGTGTTGAGTTTCAGCTAAATACTGAAATCGGTAAAGATATCACCATGGAATCACTGCTATCAGAATACGATG
Source organism: Photobacterium leiognathi (assembly GCF_030685535.1). Taxonomy (NCBI): domain Bacteria; kingdom Pseudomonadati; phylum Pseudomonadota; class Gammaproteobacteria; order Vibrionales; family Vibrionaceae; genus Photobacterium; species Photobacterium leiognathi. The sequence continues at coordinate 2,764,429 of NZ_CP131601.1, forward strand.
CTGTTTTCTTAGGTGTCGGCACTTATAAAAACATGCGCGCAGGATTAGAGAACGAAGATGCAAATGGCGTTTATGATGCGCTGCCATTTTTAATTTCTAATACCTACAAAGTCATGGAGCTAGAAAACAGCACACCTTTCCTTGATATGAAAGGTAAACGTGTGGTGGTATTAGGCGGTGGTGATACCGCGATGGACTGTGTGCGTACTTCTATTCGCCAAGGTGCTAACGATGTGGTGTGTGCTTATCGTCGTGACGAAGCCAATATGCCCGGATCTAAACGTGAGGTAAAAAATGCCCGCGAGGAAGGCGTAAACTTTATGTTTAACCTTCAGCCATTAGGCATTGAAGTCGATGACGCAGGCAAGGTTACAGGCGTAAAAGTCGTGAAAACTGCATTAGGTGAGCCTGATGATGTTGGTCGTCGCCGCCCTGAACCTGGTTGCTGGTAGTGAGCATGTATTAGGGGCTGATGCCGTTATCATGGCATTTGGCTTCCAACCTCATGCAATGCCTTGGCTTGCACCGTTTGATGTAGAGCTAGATCAATGGGGACGTATTAAAACTTCATATGAAGCGCACTTTGCATACCAAACGACCAATCCAAAAATCTTTGCAAGTGGTGATGCTGTGCGAGGCTCTGATTTGGTGGTCACCGCCATTGATGAAGGTCGAAAAGCGGCTGAAGGGATATTGGATTACCTTGAAGTATAACCAATAGAACACTTTAAAAAGCGGAGGGGAAACCTTCCGCTTTTTTATTGAGACAGATCCTGAGTAACGATTACTTTTGGTATAAATTCTCTCGCTCATGGTACACTTATTCACATTAATGGCACCTTGGGTGCATCGCTTGAACAACAAGAGAACGAATCAATGAAAATCGGCATTATTGGCGCAATGGAGCAAGAAGTTGCGATCCTAAAAGCACAACTAGAAAACTGCGAAACACACAACAAAGCAGGTTGTACTATTTACACGAGTACGCTAAATGGTGCGGATGTTGTCTTGTTACAATCAGGCATTGGTAAAGTAGCCGCAGCAGTAGGTACAGCAGTACTACTTGAAACCTTCCAACCTGATGTTGTGATCAACACAGGCTCTGCTGGCGGTTTTGAATCAAGCCTTAACGTTGGTGATGTAGTGATCTCAACAGAAGTTCGCTACCACGATGCTGACGTAACAGCATTTGGTTACGAAATCGGTCAAATGGCACAACAGCCAGCCGCTTTCCTATCTGACGAAAAACTTATGGATGTAGCAGAGCAAGCGCTTACAGCTTTACCTGAAAAGCCACACGCTGTTCGCGGTCTGATCTGTACTGGCGATGCATTCGTATGTAGCGCTGAAAAGCAAAACTTCATTCGCACCAACTTCCCATCAGTTGTTGCGGTTGAAATGGAAGCGGCGGCCATTGCTCAAGCTTGTCACCAATTTAAAGTACCGTTTGTTGTGGTTCGTGCAATTTCTGATGTTGCTGATAAAGAATCACCAATGAGCTTTGATGAGTTCCTGCCACTTGCAGCGAAAAGCTCATCAATCATGGTTGAGAAAATGGTTGAGCTACTTAAGTAATCTGACTTAAGTTAACCACTCTAACGATAACAGCTGTCACGGATGATGGAATCACTTGTTGCGTTACTCACAACCAATAGCTCCCTACTCGCTTTGTGGGGGGCTTTGTTGTTGCATTGGGTTTTACCCATTCCCTACCCACTTCATCCCATTGTTATTTGGCAACGTCTTGCTCTTTTGATAGCAGAGCGTGTTAATCATCCCAAAGAAAATCCATCCCAACGCATTCTTGCAGGCTCACTCGCTTGGTTTTTAATGTCGGGCACAGTACTGATCTTATTGTTCGCTTTCAGCCAACTGGTTTGGTATCAAACCATTTTCCAGATGACATTACTTTGGATGGCAATTGATTGGCAAACTTCAGCGAAACTCGCCAAACAGTTTAATCAAGCCTATAACCTTGAGCACAAAGGGCGATGCCGAGAATTATTAGCCGATCACGTCAATCGTAATACTGAAAATTTATCATTACTTGGACTAGGTAAAGCTGGTGCGGAAACCCTATTACTTGGCTACGGGCGCAATGTGATTGGAGTATTATTCTGGTACGCCATTGGTGGTGGGATCGCTGCGATTATGTATCGCTTAGCCATTAGTCTCGCCCGTACGTGGTCACCGAGCCGTGAACAATATCGCTTCTTTGGCCTGCCAGCGATCCGCATTGCACTTATTTTAGATATCGTACCGCTACGCTTATTTGCGCTATTAATTACCCTAGGTCAAAATGCCAAGCTCGCTTTCAAAGGGCTAATGCAACAAGGAGAAAACTGGCAGTTACCTGGGCCTGGCTGGTTACTTGTCGCCACCGGTCACAAACTGTCTTTATCTCTAGGTGGCCCTGCGATGTACAACCAAATAAAAATGGAGCGACCTCGTATTGGTGGCAAAATTGCACCTGCATCGCTTCATCTTGCTCAAATTCAGCAATTAATGACGAGCCGACTATGGTGTTGGATCATTATCGAAAGCGGCCTACTCATTCTTTTTCACGGACTAGCTTAATGCGCTTTCTACTTCTTCTTGTTGCTCTATTCCCATTCTCATCTGCCTTTGCAGAACAATCACAGTTTGTTCAACGCATTATTAGTTTATCGCCACACATGACTGAGCTCGCGTATAGTGCGGGATTGGGAGATAAACTGATCGCCGCCAGTGATTACAGTGATTACAGTGATTATCCAGAACAGGCAAAAAAGCTAGAGCGTGTCGCGAACTATCGCGGGATCAAAATGGAGCGTATTCTGGCACTAAAGCCCGATCTAATACTAGCGTGGAAAGGCGGCAACCCAAGTCGAGAAATGACACGGTTACAACAACTTGGGATTAAGATCTTTTATTCGAATCCAACTCAATTAACAGATATTGCAGATACGATTATCAAACTAGGTCAATTTTCTGATGATCCAAGCATAGCTAAAACAGCTGCGACACAATTTAAGCTGCAACTGGCAAACATAAAAGAGCAATACAAAAACAAACCTAAGGTTCGTTACTTTTACCAATTAAGTGACAGTCCTATTTTGACACTATCTGACGGTAACTGGCCTAGCCCTGTTTTTAGCGTTTGTGGCGGCGAGAATATTTTTGCCACCAGCACAGCCGCTTATCCACAAGTGAATCAAGAGCAGGTTGTTGTACGTCAACCTGACGTGATCTTTGGCTCAAGCCATGCAACATCACAAAAAAATAGCCCATGGTTAAATTGGCAAGGTGAACTGCCAGCAGTTGATAACCACCACCTTTACCAGCTTAATAGTGATTGGTTAAACCGCCCAACATTGCGCACACTCAATGCGATTAAACAAGTGTGTCAACTTCTGGATAAAGCAAGAAACCAGTAATCTTTGCTGTGAAAGGCTTCACTAAAGATAGATTTTATTGTTGTACCTAATGCTTTTGTCAGTACAATCGCCTGCCAACTTCCCCACTTCTCAACTTGATTAGGGATCAACATGCTCATCTATATTCTCGATATGTTCGGCACCGCCATTTTTGCGGCTTCGGGAGTACTCATGGCTGGAAGATTACGAATGGATCCTTTCGGCGTCATTGTACTAGCCAGCGTAACTGCCATTGGTGGTGGCACCATTCGTGATATGGCATTAGGTGCAGCCCCTGTTTTCTGGATCACTGATACTAATTATCTTTGGGTGATCTTTATTACCTGCATTTTCACCATGCTTGCTACCCAACGTCCTAAACGTATGCCTTGGTATTTTTTACCCGTCGCTGATGCCATTGGGCTTGCCGTGTTTGTTGCTATTGGTGTTGAAAAAGCCCTACGCTATGGTGCATCACCAATGGTTGCGGTGATCATGGGTGTAATCACGGGCTGTGGTGGTGGCGTTATCCGTGATGTATTAGGCCGAGAGATCCCAATGGTGTTGCGTATGGAAGTATATGCTACTGCCTGTATTATTGGTGGTATTGTACACACTGCAGGCTTATCGCTTGGGATATTACCTTCTGTTGCTGCTGTGATGGGAATTATAACCACCCTCACCATTAGGCTTGCCGCTATTCGCTGGAATTTATCCCTGCCTATCTTTGCCTTACGCAGCTAACAAAAAAACCGCCTATCTTGGCTAACACCTATCACTTAAGAAATTGATTGGTTGCACGATCTTTCAGATAGTTAAAAATACCCTCAGTTTTGCAAAACTGGGGGTATTTTTTATGTTGTCACATTGGCTCATTGATGTAGATGCGTTTGCAGCACCAGAATCACTCTCATTATTTCAAAGAGACTTACCTCTTGAGTGGATTCAACAAGCATTAGATGAAACCAATAAGGCCAGTATACGCAGACGAAAATTACCTGCGGAATTGGTTGTTTGGTTAATCGTTGGAATTGGCCTATATCGTAATAGATCGATAACCGATGTCTTGAATAAACTTGATTTGCAATTATCGCGATCACAAGGTGATTCTATTGCACCAAGTGCTATCCCTCAGGCGCGAAAACGATTGACAGCACAGCCTCTAAAAGCACTTTTCTCACTCACTGCCAAATATTGGACGAAAGCCGAAGATAGCGGAGACACATGGAAAGGCTTACGCCTTTTCTCTGTCGATGGAACTCAATTTAGAAGTCATGATACTCCAGAATTAGCGAGTCACTTTCAGTATGTCAAACACGGTAAGATACAGCATACAGAATACCCTATCGTCAGGTTATGTGCTTTATGCTCCCTTCGTAGTCGATTAATACACAACGTAGCATTTGGTCCCAGCAATATTGGTGAAGAGAACTATGCTAAACAGCTTATATCCTCAATAACGCCAGATTCTTTAACTATTTTTGACCGATGTTATCTTGGCGCCGAGTTGATGATTAATTGGCAACGTCAGCATGATTCGAGTCATTGGATGACTCCAATTAAATCAAATACGCGATATACCGTCATTAAGCAGCTTGATGAAGCAGGACGAGATTTGATTGTAGAAATGGATGTATCCAAATATGCAAGAGCTAAAGACCCAAGCCTTCCTGAAAAATGGCAAGCTCGATTAGTGCTTTATCCAGAAAAAACTCAAAAATATCATATCCAAGGGCTTCTTACTTCCTTAGTTGGTGAGCATTATAGCTATCAAGCTTTGCTTGATGTTTATTTCGAACGTTGGGAGATAGAAAACAGTTATGGTGAAATAAAACATGACATGCTTGAAGATGAAATATTATTGCGTAGTCAATCAGTAGAAGGTATTGAGCAAGAAATATGGGGAATATTGATAGCTTATAATCTTGTTCGCTTAGAAATAAGTAGAATAGCGGCAGAAGCGAATGTTTCACCATTACGGATAAGTTTTATGATGGCGTTAAGAGATATTCAAGATGAATTAATGTGGTGTGCCATCGCTTCGCCAGGTTCAATTCCTCAAAAACTGAGAGCAATGAGAAAACAAGTAAAGCGTTACATATTACCTGAAAGAAAAAAACGGCCCAAGCAGAGAGCCGTTCGTATCAATAAAACTCGTTATCCAGTTCGTTCCAAACACCTTAAGTGATAGGTGTTAGCCTATCTTGGCGGTTTTTTATAACGTCTATTTTATTAATACAGCAAATAACGACTGTTTATTCTTCGATAGAAGTTGCACGACGACGTTTAAAGTGACGAATAACCCACCACGCTAATGCACAAACTAGTACAACAACAACAGCCCAGCATTGCATTTGATATTTATGATAAAACGCTAAAATTGGACCTAATTCATCATGTAAATAAGCTGGTGCAACACCGAAAACAAGCAGCCATACAGTAACAGCTAAGAAGTTACCAAGTAGGAAAAGCTGAACTGGCATCTGGGCAATACCACAGCCAATACACATAAATTGCTTAATACCTTCAACAAAACGGCTGATCACTAACCCTAACATGCCGTAGCGATCAATAAACTGGTGAAGTTTGCTTAAGGTACGGGGCTTAATCCATTCTTTTTTAGTTAAAACATGGTAAAACTGACGGCCAATAAAGTAACCAATACTGTTACCAATAAAGCTACTTGCCCAAGCCACAGTTAACACCATGGGCAGAGACATTTTATCGGTAGAGGCAAGTAAACTAGCTACAATCAATAGTGACTGACCAGGTGCAGGAATACCCATGCCTTCAACAGCAATGGCTAGAGCTAAAATATAGTATCCATACTCGTGCAGTAACGGGGTCAGTTCGGTAATAATATGTTGAATCGATTCCATAGCCAGTCTATGTAATAAAAGTGAAAGGTGATTTTTGATAGTAGCTTGTCTATTGGAGAAGGCATAACGATCAAAGCTAGAAAGTAAGCTTTCATAAAACACAACGCATTAAGATTTAAAGCCAACCTATTATTTATAAAGACTATTTTACAGATAATAAAAAAGGACGCCTAAGCGTCCTTTTCTGTATTCTCAATCACATAAGATCAAATTGATTATTTAATCGTCACGCGAGCAAACTTACGCTTACCTACTTGGAATACGTAATTACCAGCAGCAGGTACTAATTTAGTATCTTCTACTTTCTCACCGTCTTGCTTCACAGCGCCTTGACGGATCATACGCATTGCATCAGAAGTTGAGTTAACCAGTGCCGCTTCTTTTAGTAAGTTAGCAATTGGTAGACCTGCTTCGAATTCAAACTCAGGCATTTCATCAGGTAGGTTACCTTTTTGGAAACGGCTGATGAACTCTTGAAGTGCAGCTTCTGCTTCTTCTTCTGAGTGGAAACGCGCAATGATTTCTTTCGCTAGTAGGAACTTCACATCACGTGGATTCTTACCTGCTGCAACGTCAGCTTTAAATTGCTCGATCTCGCTCATTGGGCGGAATGATAGCAACTCGAAGTAGCTCCACATTAGATCGTCAGAGATAGACATGATCTTACCAAACATTTCGCTTGGTGCATCAGCAATACCAATGTAGTTATTTGCTGACTTAGACATCTTCTTAACGCCGTCTAAACCAACAAGTAATGGCATCGTTAGGACAACCTGTGGCTTCTGACCGTGAGATTTTTGTAGCTCACGACCCATTAGTAGGTTGAACTTCTGATCCGTACCACCCAGCTCTACGTCAGTTTCCATTGCTACTGAGTCGTAACCTTGTAGTAATGGGTACATGAATTCGTGGATCGCAATTGGACGATTTTCTGTGTAACGCTTTTTGAAATCGTCACGCTCTAGCATACGAGCAACCGTTTGATTAGATGCTAGACGGATCATACCTTCTGCACCTAGCTCTGATAGCCATGTAGAGTTAAACGCAATTTTCGTTTTAGCAGGATCAAGGATCTTAAATACCTGCTCTTTGTATGTTTCTGCGTTACGCAGTACATCTTCACGCGTTAGCGGTGGACGAGTTACGTTCTTACCAGTTGGATCACCAACCATACCTGTAAAATCACCAATAAGGAAAGTGACTTCATGGCCTAGTTCCTGAAAAGTACGCAACTTATTAAGAATAACCGTGTGACCAAGGTGAATATCGGGTGCTGTAGGATCGGCACCTAATTTAATACGTAGTGGACGGTTTTCTTTTAGCTTTTCAATCAGCTCAGCTTCAGGGATAAGCTCATCTACCCCACGCTTTATCTCAACAAGTGCTTGTTCAATGTTGACCATTCTTGTTCGCTCCCACAAAATTGGCAAAAATAATCAGTAGACCATCTTACTTGAATAGCAGGCTTTTTTGAAACCAGTTAGACTGAACGTCGTTTATTTTTTCGGAATATATGTGAAAAAGTCAGTATGAAAGGAACTTCATCGCTTCGCTTCCCAAGGAAGAACCTCTTTTTTATCATTTTAATCAGTTTCGCGACTCTCGGTCTCATTGCTTTACCTCCTCCAGAACAAGAAAGTGATCCCGAAACAGAGCGTAAATTTAAAATCGGTGTCGCTTATCCTGTCCCGATCTCATCAGCCTCCACAACAACCTTTTCCAATAAAGAAGAAACCCAAAAGCTCACATGGAAAAAACATGTGGTAGAAAGTGGTGAAAGTCTCGCAATTGCTTTTGATAATATCGGGCTTGATGGCAACACCTTACATACCTTGTTAGAAACAGACGAGAACACTAAACAGCTCGAGCGACTTCGCCCAGGTAATGTCATTGAGTTTGGGTTTAATAAAGAAGGGCAACTAACGGAACTGCGTCATCCTCGTAATCATTTAGAAACGCTTATTGTTCGACATAATGGAAAATCATTCACTAGCGAGCTAGATAAGAAAAAAATCGAAACCCATACTAATTTTGCCCATGCCACTATCGAAACCAGTTTCTGGAGTGCCGCCGATAAAGCAGGATTAACCGCTAACCAAATTATGGAAATCGCAGCACTATTTGGTTGGGATATCGACTTTGCACTCGATATACGCAAAGGAGACAAATTTGAAGTATTGTTTGAACAACACTACCTTGATGGTCACCCGGTTGATCGCGGCTCAATATTAGCAGCCACCTTTACCAACATGGGGCAAACCTTCACCGCGGTTCGTAACGAAGATGGAAAATACTACGACAAAGACGGTCAAGCGATGCGTAAAGCCTTCTTACGCTCCCCAGTCAACTTCCGCTATGTAAGTTCGAACTTTAACCCTCGCCGTCTACACCCTGTCACCGGACGAGTTAAAGCACACCGTGGTACCGATTATGTCGCACCTGTTGGTACACCTATTTGGGCTGCTGGTGATGGTGTGGTATTAAAATCTGCCTATAACAAGTTCAATGGTAACTATGTTTTTATCAAGCACAGTACTAAATATGTCACGAAATACCTGCACTTAACTAAGCGTATGGTCAAAACCGGGCAACGTGTAAAACAAGGCGATACTATTGGTACCTTAGGTGGAACGGGGCGTGTAACAGGACCACACTTACACTATGAATTCTTAGTCAATGGCGAGCACAAAAACCCTCGTACAGTGGATTTACCACAAGCCAATTCGCTATCAGGTAAAGAGCAAACTGCATTTAAACAACGCTCAAAGCAGCAGTTAGCACATATCAACCAGCTAAGTCAGTTAGTGCCAAATAACAATATCTTGCTGAACTAACCTCAAGTAGCAGATACAAAAAAGCCGACAATCTGTCGGCTTTTTTACTGATTCATTGTTAACGCTACTAAACGTTACACACTGAATGATGCACCACAACCACATGTTGTTGTTGCATTCGGGTTGTTAACGAAGAAACGCGAACCTTCTAGACCTTCAGTGTAATCAACCGTACCACCAATTAAGTATTGTAGGCTCATTGGGTCAACAACAAGGGTTACACCGCTGTTTTCAATGGTCATATCGCCATCATTTACTTTTTCATCAAAAGTAAAGCCATATTGGAAACCACTACAGCCACCACCAGTGATGTAAACACGTAGTTTTAGATCCGGGTTTTCTTCTTCAGCGATCAGTGTTTTTACTTTATTCGCTGCAACGTCAGAAAAAGTTAGCGGCAAATTCGCATCGCTCATTACAAAACCTCTCACACACTTCTGTTAATTACGCTGATTATCTAATACCTGACTATGTTGTTCAAGTATTAGCCTCACTTGTTGGAGAGTCATGGCGTAAACGTTCTTTTTTAATTGTTCGGTGTAGCAACTGCGAATAAATCGGTTGGCCGCCTAACATTTGAGCCAGCATAGTCGCACCGAGAGTCGTAATAATCAATGGTAAAATCAGATGATAGTTATTTGTCATCTCAATAACCAACAAGATCCCTGTAATCGGTGCACGTACTGTTGCAGCAAACAATGCGCCCATACCAGCAATCGCAAACAAGCCAGGATCAATACCCAAATCAGGGTACAAACCTTGTGTCACCATGCCGTAAAAAGTACCAAACAAAGTACCGAGGGCTAGCATAGGTGCGAAAATACCACCGGGCGCACCTGAGCCAAAACATAATAAGGTGGTTGCAATACGCGCAAAGAACAACAGCATTAACATGCCAAGGCCGTAATCGCCGTTAGTTGCATGAGGAATAAGAAAGATACCGCCGCTAGTTAGCTCAGGAAAGTAAAGTAACAGCAGACCAAAACAGCCACCAATCAAGGTACCTGTAATTAAATAGCGTTTATGTTCATTACGGTGAATCTTAATAAAGCCGTCTAATGCGAAGATAATGAGGCGATTGAATAACACACCAAAACCACCAAACAACATACCTAACACTAAGAATAACCAAAGAGATTTCAATGCAGGTGCATCATACTGCGGCATGCTGATAACGGCTTCTTGACCACGTAAAAGGCGAAACACAATGTTCGACATTACTGCCGATATCATCACACATTTCACCGAGATCAAGCTGTAGCGAAATTGTGGGCGCATTTCTTCTAGCACAAACATAATGCCAGCCATTGGCGCATTAAAGGCTGCCGCTAAACCACCAGCAGCACCAGCAGCCAATAAAGAGTGACGACCTTCTTTATCTTTAAGTCTAAAAATATCGGAGATCATACGCCCGATATTACCACCCATTTGTACGGTTGGCCCTTCTCGACCCAGCACCATACCTGAGCCTAATGCCCCTAAACCACCGAAGAATTTCACAGGGATCACACGCCACCAGCGAACTGGGCGCATTTCCTCCATTGCCCCCTCAATTTCAGGAATGCCTGAACCACCTGCTTCTGGGGCAAATCGACTAACAAGGTAGTAACCAACAAAAGCTAATGCAGCACTGACAATAAATGCCGCTAACCATAGTGGTAATACGCTGGTAATTTCATTTCGCAGCCATTCTGTGCGTTGATCTGTGACCCAATCAACCCCAATTTCAAACATGGTGCCAACGAATCCGGCAAGGATACCGACTAATGCTGATAAAAAGAGAACAGAAACAGGCGTCTTATCTCGGGTAAGTAACTGCCTTACCAATGCGCGTGGTTGAAGATGAGGAGGCATGTGGATCCCATGCGTTTTATCAGTCATTTTTCGGCCGTATTGTCAAAAGATTGCACGTAGAATGCAGGAAGGATAAATGAAACTATTAGACCTGAAAGAGTAATCCATGATGCGCATTTATTATACTGCTAATGTTGAAAAATAGCTTTGCATCTGTGATTTGTACAACAATTTAACAGTATTTTATTGCTCATCTAGCGCAAATATTACCCATAAAACGCTCTCCCTAAAGCGCCCCCTTTTAGGTACAATAGCTAATGATAATCCACATACTTCTCTGGCTTACCATTCTAGGACAGAAAACTCTGTGGATTGGAATAGCACCTGATTTATTGATATAGGATCTTACAATGAGCAATACAAGCAAATCAGCCGATTTATTTGCTAAAGCACAACAGAAAATTCCAGGTGGCGTAAACTCGCCAGTTCGTGCTTTTGCAGGCGTTGGCGGCACCCCACTATTTATCGAACGTGCCGATGGCGCTTACATTTTTGATGCCGATGGCAATGCTTACATCGACTTCGTTGGCTCTTGGGGTCCAATGATTTTAGGTCACAACCATATCGCTATTCGTGATGCAGTGATCGATGCAGCACAGCAAGGCTTAAGCTTTGGTGCACCAACAGCGATGGAAATCACCATGGCTGATCTTGTATCGAAACTTGTACCATCAATGGAAATGGTACGTATGGTGAGCTCAGGTACAGAAGCGACGATGAGTGCAATCCGTCTTGCTCGTGGTTTCACAGGTCGTGACAAGATCTTAAAATTTGAAGGTTGTTACCACGGTCACGCAGACTGCCTATTAGTAAAAGCAGGCTCTGGCGCATTAACACTTGGTCAACCAAGCTCACCAGGTGTACCTGCAGATTTTGCTAAACACACGTTAACAGCGACCTACAATAACCTTGATTCTGTACGTGAAGCATTTGAAGCAAACCCAGATCAAATCGCTTGTATCATCGTTGAACCTGTTGCAGGTAACATGAACTGTATCCCACCAGTACCGGGCTTCCTTGAAGGTTTACGTGCGATCTGTGATGAGTTCGGCGCACTATTAATTCTTGATGAAGTAATGACAGGCTTCCGTGTATCTGAAGGCGGCGCACAAGGTTACTACAACATCAAACCAGACCTAACAACACTGGGTAAAATCATCGGTGGTGGTATGCCAGTAGGTGCCTTTGGTGGTCGTCGTGAAGTGATGGAATACGTTGCCCCAACGGGTCCTGTTTACCAAGCAGGTACTCTATCAGGTAACCCAGTTGCTATGGCGGCAGGTCATGCTTGTTTAACAGTGCTAACTGAAGAAGGTAATGAAAAGCGTCTCGCTGACATTACTAAACGTTTAGCTGATGGCTTTAAAGCACTGGCTGACAAACATGGCATTCCATTGGCAGTAAACCAAGTAGGTGCAATGTTTGGTTTCTTCTTTACTGATCAAGAAAACGTGACTTGCTATGAAGACGTTACCAAGTGTGATGTTGAACGCTTCAAACGTTTCTTTAACTTAATGTTAGAACGCGGTGTTTACTTAGCACCTTCAGCGTATGAAGCGTGCTTTACTTCGCTAGCGCACAATACTCAAATTATTGATGCGACACTTGAAGCAGCAGACTATGCTTTTGCTACGCTAGCTAATGAATAAGCGCTGAATTTTTTCAAAAAGATTGAATAAATTAAAATAAAAAAGGTCACACAAGGTGGCCTTTTTTTATGACTATTTTTTAGTATCTAAATAACTAAAAATTAGCTTAACTGAAAGCTATTACGCTAGGCTTGCTTATTGCCAGAAATATAATGCAAGCAAGGCCATGATGACCAAAATAATTAGCGCAATAGGTGGTCTGCGTTTTTTTTTGTCATCACAGCCACAATTACAACATCCCATAAGCCATCTCCACGATAAAAGGTATAATCATTGACTCTTGCATGATGATTATAATGATAATCTTTATCAATAACAGCGGTAATGATGACAGCTTATTTATAAAAGGATATAAACCGTGTCACAGCCATTTAAAATCGAGCCTCGCCACTGGCTCCTTATTATTGCTTTATTTGTCGCTGCGTTTGCCAGCTACAAACTGATCGAACCTTACCTAGGTCCGATTGTTCTCGCGTTTATTATTTCATTGTTATTTGCGCCACTGCATAAACGTCTACTTGCGTTAATGCCAACCCGTGCCAATACCGCTGCAATGTTATCGTGTTTTATTCTTACCGTGATCATCGTGATCCCATTACTTATCGTGTTCTCATCGATTGTTCACCAAGGAACAACTGTCTCAAAAGAAAGCTATGAATGGATCACATCAGGCGGTCCGAAAGAGTTATTCGCCCACCCTTACGCTCAAAAAGCATTAGGGTTTATCGATAAATACTCACCGTTCCATAATTTTGATCCGCAAGTGATAATCCAAAAAATCGCCACCACAGCATCACAAGTTGGTTCACAAGCATTAAATATTAGTGCGCGTATTTTAGGTGACGCCACCAGTATTTTAGTGAACTTTATGATGATGCTATTTGTGTTGTTCTTCCTACTACGTGATAACGATAAGATGATCGCTGCGATTCGTCACGTGATTCCGCTTTCTCGTAGTCAAGAAGATGAAATCATGAACGAAGTCGAGCAAGTGGCAAAATCTGCAGTACTTGGCTCCTTCTTAACCGCTGTTGCACAAGGTATTGCTAGTGGTTTTGCCATGTGGCTATGTGGTTTCCCTGGGCTTTTCTGGGGCTCGATGATGGCCTTCGCGTCATTGATCCCGGTTGTGGGTACTGCACTGATTTGGCTACCAGCCTCTTTATACCTACTACTTATTGGTCAATGGGAATGGGCACTGTTCCTTGCTGGTTGGGGCGTGATTGTGGTTGGCTCAATTGATAACGTGGTGCGACCACTATTAATGCAAGGCAGTTCAAGCATGAACACCTTACTGATCTTCTTCTCAATCATTGGTGGTATCCAACTGTTTGGTTTGATCGGTATGATTTATGGCCCAATTATTTTTGGTGTCACACTGGTACTGTTCAAAATGTATGAAGTTGAATTTAAAGACTTCTTAGAACAACAAGATAAAAACTAATCTCCCACCTTTAATGCCGCTTTCTATATTGATATCAGATTAAAAGCGGCACTTTCCTATTTCTCATCTAGGCAAGCTCTGTAGATTTCTTTCCAACTGCTCATAAATATGGAACAATTCGCCCCCAAATTTATGATGTCTACATTGAGGCCAGTTACATGTCTTATTGCGCCGCGAGCCAGGTCGTTGCTCGTCAATCTGAGTTTTTCGAAAACCGTAAAGTCCTTATCGCAGGCGAGTTAAGTGATACCTTTGCATCAGAGTTATGCCAAACAGCACAAACTGTATCGGTATTTACCACTAACTATGGCTTCTTCAATGACATTCAACGCTTCAGCAATGTAAGTAGTTACTTCGGGGCAGAGCTTACTGAAACCTCTGATATCGATATGATTTTGCTTTACTGGCCGAAAGCAAAAGCAGAAGCCGAATACTTACTGACCATGCTATTAGATAAGTTTGGTACTGGCGTTGAAATCTGCATTGTTGGTGAAAACCGCTCAGGTGTACGAAGCGCAGAAAAACTATTTGCACAATACGGTCCACTAACAAAATACGACTCAGCACGTCGCTGTAGCTTCTATTGGGGCCGTTGTGATAACACGCCTAAAGCTTTCAACCTTGCTGATTGGTTCCGTAGCTACCCAATTAATATTGCAGGCGTACAACTGACTGTTCGCTCACTACCGGGCGTGTTTAGCCATGGTGAGTTTGATAAAGGCTCAGAGTTGCTGCTCAATAACTTACCTAACCTACACGGTAAAGTGCTTGATTTTGGTTGTGGTGCAGGTGTAATTGGCGCTGTGATGAAAGCCAAATATCCAGCTATTGAACTAGAGCTTTGTGACATTAGTGCACTTGCGATTGAATCAGCGAAAGAGACCTTTAAGGTTAATAACCTAGAAGCGAGTAAGTTCACCGCAACCGACGTGTATAAAACACTGACGGGGCCTTACCAATTCTTGATCAGTAACCCTCCGTTCCACGCTGGTCTAAAAACGTTTTATGCGGCAACAGAGCAGTTTATTGAGCAAGCCCCACAATACCTTAACCCACAAGGTCAAATGGTAATTGTGGCAAACAGCTTCTTGCAATATCCGCCTCTGATTGAAGCAAGCTTGGGTCATTGCGAAATTACTGCTAAAACCAACAAATTCAATATTTACGCAGCAACCAAATAATCGTTAATTTGGTTTTGACGTGATTATCGTAAGGGCGGCAGTGTTTCGCCCTTTTTTTCACCCTTTTCACTCCGTTAAAAACGTTAATTCTGTGTTTTTACCCACGCTTCCATACCGTAATACTTGATCCCTTTAAATAACCCCGTATAAACAGTATCATATTAAGAAATATGGACTTAGTGATGGCTAACGAACGGAAAAATTGTCAAAAACGACATAAATATCGTTGCCTTACAATTTAACGTTAATCCCTAATCCGCAATTCAGATCGTATTACAATCATATTATTCAGGCACCGGAATGCAGAATACTACGCGATTTAAACGTCTCCAACATACGTTAATGTTGGCTTTTATTGTGCTCAGCATCACCCCTTTGGTTTTATCTGCCTTATATTTTCTAAACTCACATACCAAAGATCTCGCCGAGCAAAGTATCAATCACTTAGCCTCTTTACGCGATAATAAGCAAAAGCAGCTCTACAGCTTTTTTGCCGCTAAAGAATCAGAGGTGAAGAGTTTCGCTCGCTCAGAATTATCCAATAACAGTGGCGGTCGTTTTTATGGCCTCGTGGGTGCTTATCACCAATTAGGTGACATCGAGCCACAGCTTGCAAAACAAGGACGTGCTCACTATTTCTCACAAACCCTGACCAAGAAAAACGACAACAACAACCAAACCACCTATGTAGGGCATGAACGCTATCGTTTGATGTATAAGCGCTATAACGCAGTTTATAAAGAATATTTAAAACGTTCAGACTTCAAAGACATCATGTTGGTTGATTTGTCAGGTAACGTGGTTTATTCCGTCCATAATCACAGCTTATTTGGCATTAATTTGCTTAAAAATCAGCAAGCATCGCCAGCACTAAAGCAGACTTTTGAAACCATTAAGCAAAAAACCAAACTAAGCCAGAAACAGCCCGATCAAGTGCCTGTTACTTTTACTGATTTCAGTCAAACAGCCAATAACAGTGATACAACGGCATGGTTTGCTGCCCCTATTATTCAGCAAGGCTATTTGCACAGTTACGTGTTTATGGAGCTGAGTAACAAAGCAATTTCTGAGCTCATTCAAGATCTGGGTAACAATGCTAATTACGTCCAAACACTACTGATTGACCAAGATCACAAACTGCGTTTTTCAGCAGAATCAGATTTACCCCAAACCTTACAAAGTGAAAGTATTAGCCAAGCACTAGCAGGGAAATCTGGCGTGGGTAGCTTTAAAAACTACAATCACATCCCTGTACTCAGCGCCTTTTCTCCACTCGATATTCTGGGTAACAAGTGGGCGTTAGTGGTTGAGTTACCAGAAAAAGAAGCCTTTGCACGCATTACTGAGTTAGAGAAAATCTTTGGCTTTGGCATGATCACTGCCATTCTCTTGGTGATTTTCGTCTCTCACCTACTTTCCAACTCCATTACTGCGCCATTGTTACGTTTAACTTGGGCTGCTGAAAAAGCCTCTGGTGGCGATCTTGATCAGATCATTGAAGGTACTGAACGCAGCGATGAAATTGGTCGCCTTGCGATAAGCTTTTCACGTATGCAGCGCTCTATTCGTGAAAAAATTGGTCTAATAAAAACCCAAAATGATGAGCTAGAACAGAGCCTTAAGATCATCCAGCAGAAAAATGATGAGCTACAAACCGCAGATAAACTAAAAGATGAATTTCTTGCGACAACTTCCCATGAACTGCGTACACCGCTTCATGGCATGGTCGGTATTGCTGAATCCTTACTGGCAGGTGCTAATGGCCCACTACAAGATCCACAGCGTCGTCAGCTTGAAATGCTGATCAACAGTGGTCAACGCTTAACAAACTTGGTTGATGATCTGTTGGACTATCACAAGATGCGCTATGGCGATCTTGATATTCATCGCCATGCTATTGATTTATCAGCAGCTGTACGTTTGGTTTTAGAACTTTCAAGCCATCTATTAGGTAATAAACCAGTACGTATTATTAACCAAATACCAGCGGATTTACCGCTGGTTGATGCCGATGAACAGCGTCTAGAGCAAGTGCTATACAACCTTGTTGGTAATGCGATTAAGTACACATCTGAAGGGAAAATTATTATCTCTGCCACTGTGCTTGAGCAGCAATTACGAGTACAAGTCGTCGATACAGGCCAAGGTATTCCTAGTGAGCAGCTTGAGCATATCTTTGAGCCATTGATCCAAGCGAATTCTGGCTCGGCTAATTATCGTCAAGGGGCTGGGCTTGGGCTATCAATCAGCCGCCAACTGATTGAATTAATGGGCGGTCGTTTATACGTCAGTAGTCAGCCAATGGTCGGTACAACCTTTAGCTTTACCTTGAATTTAGCGACAGAGGCACAAATTAACGCGATTTCTCACGAGTCCACCAGCCAACATTTCCAAGCACCATCATTAGATTCAAGCAGTTGTGAAAGTAGTAACTTACCAGAAAACCCTAATGGTGACTTGATCCTAGTCGTTGATGACGAGCCTGTTAACCTACAGATCCTCAACAATTTTTTACGTTTAGCTGGCTATCGTGTGAAAACAGCAGAAAATGGTCCACAAGCACTAGCAATGGTAGAAGAACAACGTCCAGATCTGATTTTGCTCGACATTATGATGCCAGAAATGAGTGGATATGAAGTTTGTACAATCCTAAGAAAACAATACTCTATTTTTGAATTGCCAATCATGATGCTGTCAGCTTTAGGACAGATCCAAGATCGCATTAAAGGCTTTGAGTGTGGCGCCAATGACTATTTAACCAAACCCTTTAATAAGGAAGAGCTAATTGCTCGTATTCAAGCTTACCTACAAGCAAGTAAGACTGAACATGAAAAGCAAAAGAACCAAAGCCTACAGCAAGAGATCCATCGCCGAGAGCAGGTCGAAATCAGCTTAATTGAAGCGCAAAGCCGTTTACTGGGGTTACTAGACTCAACCACTGAAGCGATCATTTGTGTACAAAATGAAGGTCGGATTCGTTATGTAAACAGCGCTGCTGGCAAGCTATTTAAACGTCCACCAGAACAGCTTGAGCGCCATACAATAAGTGATATTTTAGCTGCTGAATTACCTGACACCATCGCTGATAGCCACCATTACAACGGGAAATTGAGCTTCCTGATCGGTGAGCAAGTGCAAACACTATCAACCGATGTCATTAATTTGCCGCAAGAATCTGGGCTGAAACAGATGTTTGTATTCGACAGTCAAGGGCCATCGGCAGATCACCGTATTGGCTTATTAGAAAATGCAGTCGATATGTTGTCAGAATTTGCCTTTAACGGTGATAAGAACAACCTACAGCAGCTTCGTGAGCTGGGCGGTGAATTTACTCGACTTGCAGATAAACTCGATA
The DNA here is from genome assembly GCF_030685535.1 of Photobacterium leiognathi. Lineage (NCBI taxonomy): Bacteria > Pseudomonadati > Pseudomonadota > Gammaproteobacteria > Vibrionales > Vibrionaceae > Photobacterium > Photobacterium leiognathi. The sequence goes on from NZ_CP131601.1 coordinate 2,783,020, forward strand.
GCAATAACCAAAATAAAGGCCAACAAATTCGAGAGTTGCTGGTTGAATCGATGAAAAACACCCTAATGCTATGGGAAAGCGAATCGAACAAAACCAAGTTTGAATTAGCAGAAGAAAGTGGTTTATGGCGTGTTTATCTAGACCGTAGTACGTTACAAACGCGTACCTTAGATAAATATCTTCATCTTGAAACATTGCCTAAAACACCACGTTGGCGCACTGTGATTAATACCATGGATTATGTACTTGAACGCTGTAATCAACCAACAGCGGCACGCCAAGAGCTCGTCACCATGCGTGATAAATTGCACCATACCATTAGTACCAGCTAAATAATTCATTGCTCAATAAAGGCCCCTTGGGGGCCTTTTTTATTATATCTACAATCACTTTCGGCATATGTTCTTCATCATAGCTACAGCATCAACGTCATCTTAATCGGCCAAACAAACAACTTCACAGCGATAATAACCGACGATCTATCCCATTATTTCTAGCCTAAAAACATCCTCCTTTAGTCTTATAAATCCGTTATTTTAAATAAGAAAAAATCTCATTAAAAAACGTAAAAATGACCTAAATCACACTCTTATTTCTGCTTACTTTTACGCCGATATTATAAAAAAACACGCTTAAAAGGCCTTAAGAGGAATTAGTTTTTGTTTATGAGAAGCGAATCACAACAAACTCAGCCGATAAATTTTCCGCACAGAAAAAACGGTGCAAAAAACATGCATTACATAGAAAAACACATAAACTAAAAAGTAAAAACATTTAAAATCAACAATTTAAATTAACCACTTTTAATGGTGATATTTACCTTGCAGGCTAACTAAATGTGATATAACACACATTTAACATTAAGAAGAAAGCGGTGTAAAAATCAGAAATTAACGTTTTTGACGTGGTTTTTATAAGTTTTAACGTTTTTAACGGGAAGCCAGATTGACGATTTAGCGATTAGAGAGAATATTTAAGCCACTGAGAGCTTACAAGGCCATTCATCGGTTCAGCGTTACTCAGTTCCGTTGAAGTAGGTTCAAGGGCTCCAATGATGGAGCAAACTTTAATTTCCATTAAGTGAAACAGAGCAAAGAGTAAGGAACAGCTATGCTTGCCAATATTAACAAAACTAAGTTAGCACTTGCCGTTGTTGCAGCAGCAACCGCTTTTACAGCACCAGTAGCTTCAGCAGCAGAAAAAAGTGAACTAACAGTAGTACCAAACTTTTACCCTACAATGGTACGTAACTTTAACCCGTACCTATCTACTAACCTACACACCACAACAGACTTCGTTTACGAGCCATTGGTTGTATTTAACCAAATGAAAGGTAACGAGCCAGTAATGCGTTTGGCGAAAGACTACTACATGTCTGACGACCTAATGCAAGTAACGTTCGAAATCCGTGACGGCGTTAAGTGGTCTGACGGTGAAGCGTTCTCTGCTGATGACGTTGTTTACTCTTTCGATCTAGTGAAGAAGAACCCTGAGCTAGACCAACGTGGTATCAACAAGTGGGTTAAATCAGTGAAGAAAGACGGTAACAAAGTTATCTTCTCTCTAACTGAAGCAAACTCTAACGTTCCATTCGAAATTTCTTTCGTACCAGTAGTGCCTAAGCACATCTGGAGCAAAGTTGAAAACCCAACAACTTTCACTAACGAAAACCCAGTAGGTACTGGTCCATTTACTGAGATCGATACTTTTACTCCTCAACTATACGTTCAGTGTCGTAACCCTAACTACTGGGATAACGCTAACCTAGAAGTTGACTGTCTACGTGTACCTCAGATCGCGAACAACGATCAGCTACTAACTAAGATCATCAACTCTGAGCTAGATTGGACTTCATCGTTCATTCCTGACATCGACAGCACATACGCTGCGGCGAATCCTAATCACAAATACTGGTACCCAGCAGCTGGTACTCAGTCATTCATGTTGAACTTCAAGTCGCCTAAAGAAGGTAACAAAGAAGCAATCAACAACGTTGATTTCCGTCGTGCGTTCTCTATGGCTATCGACCGTCAAACAATCATCGACATCGCGTTCTACGGTGCGGGTACACCAAATGACTACGCGTCTGGCCTAGGCGATGGTTTCAAAACTTGGTCTGATGAAGCTGTACACGGTAAATACAAAGCATTCAACACATACAATGTGAAAGGTGCTAAAGAGCTTCTAGCGAAAGCTGGCTTCAAAGATACTGACGGTGATGGTTTCGTAGAAACACCAACTGGTAAGAAGATCGAGCTTGAAGTTCAATCTCCAAACGGTTGGACTGACTTCAACAACACTGTACAGCTAGGTGTTGAGCAGCTTCAAGAAGTGGGTATCAATGCGAAAGCTCGTACTCCTGACTTCGCTGTTTACAACGAAGCAATGCTAAACGGTACTTATGACGTAGCTTACACAAACTACTTCAACGGTGCAGATCCATACCTATACTGGGATAGCGCATACAACTCACGCTACCAGTCTGGTGACGGCATGCCTCGTTTCGCAATGCACTTCTTCAAGAATGCAGAGCTAGACAAGCTACTAGACAGCTTCTACAAGACAGCTGACAAAGGCGAGCAAATCAAGATTGCTCACGGTATCCAGAAGATCATCGCTGAAAACCAAGTTACAGTTCCAGTAATGTCTGGTGCGAACAACTTCCAATACAACGAAACTCGCTTCACTGGTTGGTGGAACGAGAAGAACCCTCAAGGCCGTCCAATGGTATGGGCAGGTGTTCCTGAGCGTCTACTTCAAGTACTGGATCTAAAACCAAAAGCATAATTTCTGCTTAATATTTGCGGTGCACACCTTGTGCACCGCCTCTTCCCCTCAAATCCTTTCTTCTATAAAAGGTATGGCGCCTTGCGTCAGGGGGTTTTACGTCCTGAATTCAGCTCAGGAAGGCAAGCTGGATGTGTAAGGTGTGAGTTATGGGATTTTTTCTACGTCGTTTATCGTTTTATTTTATCGCGCTAATTTTCGCGGCAACGCTAAACTTTATTATTCCGCGTGCGATGCCTGGTGACCCAGTTACCATGATGTTCGCAAACGCAACCGCACAGGTAACCCCTGAGCGTATCGAAGCCATGAAAAAGCTATTAGGCTTTGTTGATGGCCCACTATATGAACAATACTTTTCTTACCTAGCTAACGTATTTACGTGGAACCTAGGTACTTCTATCAAATTTTATCCTCTATCAGTTAACGAACTGCTAGGTGGCGCTGTAGGTTGGTCTCTATTCTTAGCTGGCTCTGCAGTAATCCTTTCTTTCTGTATTGGTTCTGTATTAGGTATTTTCGCGGCATGGAAACGCGGCAGTACTTATGACGCATTCATCTCTCCGGGCATGCTAGTTGTACAAGCGGTTCCACCTGTTGTAATCGCAATGCTAGTAATGTTTACCTTTGCTATTGGCTTACAGTGGTTCCCTACTGGTAACGCATTTACTCCTGGCGTTGTACCTGATTGGACGAGCTGGGCATTCTACAAAGACGTGATGTACCACGCTGCACTACCGCTATTCTGTGCGACGGTAATTCAGATTGGTGGCTTCTTGATCAACATGCGTAACAACATGATCAACTTGCTAAACGAAGATTACATCACCATGGCTAAAGGTAAGGGCCTTAGCGAAAACCGTGTTGTATTCAACTACGCAGCACGTAACGCAATGCTACCAAGTGTAACCGCACTTTCTATGGCACTAGGTATGGCTATCGGTGGTCAGCTGATTGTTGAAATCATCTTTAACTACCCAGGTCTTGGTACGGTGATGCTTAACGCAATCCACTCTCGTGACTACCAAGTTCTTCAAGGCCAGCTACTTATTATGACTATGTTCATGCTGTTCTTTAACTTCATGGCCGACATCCTGATCGTTGTGCTTGACCCTCGCCTACGTAAAGGAGGCAAATAATTATGAAAGCCTTATTTAAATTATTATCAGGTAACCCTAAGGCAATGTTTGGCCTAGGTATCATCAGTGTCTTTATCCTTGCTGCTATCTTTGCGCCGTTTATTACTGAGCACAACCCAGATAAAAGAACAGGTAAACCACACGAATACCCAGCATTTGTTGTAAAAGCTGCACAAGAAAACCCTGAAGGTTGGGTGGCTGAAAACTTAGCAACCAATAAGCGTACCCTGCTGATGTCTAAAGATGCAGAGCACGTATTAGGTACTTCTCGTATGGGTCGTGATATCTGGTCACAACTTGTATATGGCGCTCGTACATCACTAGCGGTAGGTTTCGGTGCTGGTCTAATGGTGTGTTTCTTAGCAACTATCATTGGTATTTCAGCAGGTTACTTTGGCGGTAAGGTTGATGAAATCTTAACAGCAGCGATGAACATCATGCTGGTAATGCCACAGCTCCCACTGCTATTCGTTATCGCAGCCTTTATCGGTCAAGCAGGTCCAATGACCATCGCGGTGGTAATAGCCATGACCTCCTGGGCATGGGGTGCACGTGTTGTTCGTGCCCAAACCCTATCGCTACGTGAAAAAGAGTTCGTAAAAGCGGCTGAAGTATTAGGTGAATCATCTTGGCGCATTATCTTCGTTGAAATTCTGCCAAACCTGATCTCAATCGTAGGCGCAAGCTTCATCGGTTCAGTAATGCTTGCCATCATGACCGAAGCAACACTGTCATTCTTAGGCTTAGGTGATCCAAATACCATCAGCTGGGGTGTGATGCTGTACAACGTACAAACGTCATCTTCAATGCTAGTTGGCGCTTGGTGGGAGCTATTAGCACCATGTATCGCACTAACCTTGATTGCTGTTGGTCTTGCTCTTCTTAACTTTGCTGTCGATGAAATCGCTAACCCGCAATTACGTTCTCACAAAGGCATGCGCCGTTGGAAAAACTTAGCAAAAGAAAATGCTAAAGCAGAAAAAGCACAAGACGCTGTGGAAGCTCCTCAGCCAGCCCTACAAGGGGGAGAAAAATAATGACTAATCCACAAATCTCAATTCGCAACTTGTGCGTTGACTACATTACCGATGCGGGTGATGTACGCGCAGTAAACAATGTTAGCTTCGACATTGGTAAAGGTGAAATTTTTGGTTTAGCAGGTGAATCAGGCTGTGGTAAATCCACTGTTGCATTCTCACTGATGCGCCTTCATAAGCCGCCAGCATTCATCACCGGTGGTGAGGTTATCTTTGATGGTCACGGTGACATTCTGAAAAAATCAGATCTTGCGATGTCAGCATTCCGCTGGAGCGAAATCTCGATGGTATTCCAGAGTGCAATGAACGCCCTAAACCCAGTATTAACAATGGAAGAGCAGTTCTGTGACGTAATTATGCGTCACACGAGCATGACACGTCAGCAGGCTGTTCGCCGTGCTGAAGGTCTATTAGAAATTGTTGATATCCACCCTAGCCGTTTACGCGACTACCCTCACCAGTTCTCTGGCGGTATGCGTCAACGCTTGGTTATCGCTATTGCACTCGCGCTAAATCCTAAAATGATCATCATGGATGAACCAACAACGGCGCTTGATGTTGTAGTTCAACGTGAAATCCTACAAAAGATTTACGCACTTAAAGAAGAGTTTGGTTTCTCAATCCTCTTCATCACTCATGACTTGTCATTGATGGTCGAGTTCTCTGACCGTATCGGCATCATGTATTCAGGTGAGTTGATTGAAGTTGCACCGTCAAAAGAAATCTTAGAGAAACCATTCCACCCATACACTGAGGGCTTGGGTAGCTCATTCCCTCCGCTGACTGGTCCAAAAACGAAGTTAACAGGCATTCCAGGTAACCCACTTAACTTACTTGAAATTCCTCAAGGTTGTCGTTTCCAAGCGCGTTGTAGCAAAACAACAGAAGCTTGTTTTAAAACCCCAACCCAGCTAACACAAATTGAACCAGGACGTTTATCAAACTGCCACCTATTCACTAAACGTGGTTAATAAAAATAGGCAGTATTTAGGAGGCATTATGAGCAAACCTGTCGGAAATCCAATTATTGAAGGTAAAAATCTGATCAAAGATTTTGACGTCAATAGTAACTCGCTTAAGAAATCAAAGATGCGTGCAATCAACGACGTATCTTTCAAAATGTACAAAAGCCGTGGTCTATCTGTAGTTGGTGAATCAGGTTCTGGTAAATCAACTACCGCGAAAATGATCGCAAAAATGTATGCACCAACAGATGGCACTATTGAATATTTTGGTCGTGACATTCAGTCAATCACTAAACATGATGACTTAATGAAATACCGCCAAGGTGTGCAAATGGTATGGCAAGACCCATTCGGATCTTTAAACCCTACTCATACTATTTTCCACCATATTGCTCGCCCATTGCTGATCCACAACAAAGTGAAGCCAGGCAATAAGAAAGAGCTAGAAGAAACGGTATACAACCTACTAGAGCAAGTTGGCCTGATCCCGCCAAAAGCGACAGCTGCGAAGTTCCCCCACCAGCTATCAGGCGGTCAGCGTCAACGTGTTAACTTGGCACGTAATATCGCTGTCGGTGCTGAAGTTGTGCTTGCTGATGAGCCAACCTCAATGCTTGATGTTTCTATCCGTGCAGGTGTTCTTAACCTAATGGAAGAGATGAAATTCGAACGTGAAATGGCACTGCTTTACATCACCCACGATATCGCAACAGCACGTTATATCGCAGAAGATCTGGCGGTAATGTACGTAGGGCACATGGTTGAATGGGGTGATACGGAAGAGATCATTCACGATCCACAACACCCATACACCCAATTGCTGGTATCAGCAGTGCCGGATCCAAGTAAATCGATCCATGAAAAGCTAAAAGGTAACAAGGGCGAAATCCCACTATGGACACCAGAAAGTGCAGGTTGTCCATTTGCAGGTCGCTGTACTCATGCGACAGATAAATGTCGTGAACAATTACCAGGTGTAACGCAGTTATCTGATAACCACTTTGTACGTTGTTACTTATACGAAAACTAATAATAGCTCGTTACTAAAAACGACTTATCCGCGTTATTGGTCGCCTTAGCTGTTAAATGGTGGTTTCAATTCGTTGAAACCACCTTTATTTGGCGACACTAGGAGGTTCCATGCAGCTGTTAACTAACCATCTGGGTTATGAGCGTTTCAACGTAAAACACGCTTTATTACAAACTAACTCTGAGTCTTTAACTGGCACCGCCGAGCTAGTCTGTAACCAGACCAACACCACAATTATGCAGCTGCCATTACATGCCTATGGCAACATAGCGCAATGGCATACCAGCAATATTTACCTAATTGATTTCTCTGCTTGCCAACAAATTGGCGAGTTCCGTATTCGCTACGCTAATAGTGAATCCACTGTTTTCACCATTGCTGAAGGTGTGTTAATGCAACAAACATTCAGTGATGTGCTTCATTATTTCAAATCTCAACGCTGTGGCGGTATCTACGATCGTGCCGATCAACAAGCCGTATTATTAGGCTCTGATCTGACCGTTGATGTTCATGGCGGCTGGTATGATGCCTCTGGTGATGTCAGCAAATACTTAAGCCACTTATCTTTTAGTAATTATTTAAATCCACAACAAACACCCATGATTGTGTGGAACATGCTAAAAGCCTACGACGAATTAGATCAACAAGCAGATGTGGCGGATTTCACTCGCGTACGCCTGCTTGAAGAAGCCACGTTCGGTGCCGATTTCTTACTGCGAATGCAAGATCAGCAGGGCTATTTCTACATGACGGTATTCGACAAGTGGAGCAAATCACCACAACAACGTGAGATTTGTGCCTATTCAACGCAAGAAGGCATCAAGTCTGACGATTACCAAGCCGGTTTCCGCCAAGGTGGTGGCGTCACGATTGCCGCGCTTGCAAGCATCTCCCGTATTGCCCAACTCGAATCGAGTAAGCGCCTAGGTGCATTTTCAGAGCTCGATACTGAGTGCTACTTACAAGCAGCTGAAATGGGTTACTGGCATTTAAAACAGCACAATACCAGCTACTTAAATGACGGTGTCGAAAATATCATTGATGAATACTGCGCCCTACTTGCCGCTGTTGAACTATTCCGTAGCACCAATCAAGAGCGCTACTTAACAGAAATGCGTGAGTGGGCTGCACGTTTAGCAAAACGCCAAATATCAGATGACATGATTACCCATTTCTGGTCAGCAACTGACAATGGTGAGCGCCCTTATTTCCATGCTGCCGAAGCAGGCTTACCTGCTATTGCCTTAATGCAGTATTTAAGTGCGGAAACTGATTCCAATTTCAAAAAGCCAATTGAACAAGTACTGTGTAATGCACTTAGCTTTGAGTTAAGAATTACTAAAGAAGTAACTAACCCGTTTAACTACCCACGCCAGTACACAAAAGCGGTAGATGGCGAAAAGAAAACGGCTTTCTTTGTCGCTCATAACAATGAATCAGGCTACTGGTGGCAAGGTGAAAATGCTCGGCTGGCTTCATTAGCAGCCATGGCTTTTATGGCGCAAGATTACGTTCAAGATCCACAGCTTCAACAAGAACTTATGCACTATGGTCAACACGCTCTTAACTGGATCGTCGGCTTAAACCCTTACGACATGTGTATGTTGGACGGTCATGGTCACAATAACCCAGATTACTTACCTCACCTAGGCTTCAGTAATGCTAAAGGCGGAGTTTGTAATGGCATTACTTCTGGCTTTGATAACGAAGAAGACATCGCATTCAACCCTGAGGGCCAAAAGGACGATATGCTGCAGAACTGGCGTTGGGGTGAACAATGGATCCCACACGGTGGCTGGTACTTACTTGCAATTACTATGCAATTTAAGGAGCGTCACCATGGCTAATATTCGTTTCTTAGTCGGCGTTGATGGCGGTGGTACATCTTGTCGTGCCCGTATTTGCGATATCAATGGCAACACCTTAAGTGAAGCAAAAACTGGCAGTGCCAATATTTTATTAGGCAGTAGCGTTGCTATGGCATCGATCAATGATGCAATTGCCACGGCTGCTGAGCAAGCAGGACTTAACAGCAGTCACTTTCGCCACATGTCAGTTGGGCTTGCCCTTGCAGGTGCAGAGCAACAAGACGCTTGGTATGCCTTTATGAAGCAACCACATCCTTATGGTGCAATCACCTTAAATACCGATGCTTACGGTGCGTGTTTAGGGGCTTGGGGCGGTAAAGATGGCGCTATCTTAATTGCTGGTACTGGCTCTTGCGGGATCTTATTAAAAGATGGTCAACAACATGTGGTTGGTGGTCGTGAGTTCCCAATTTCTGATCAAGGTGGTGGCGCTGTGATGGGACTACGCCTGATCCAGCAAGTGCTATTAAGTGTCGATGGCATTGTGGAACAAACACCATTGGCTCGCTCTGTACTCGAATATTTTAACCATGATGTCGACAGTATCGTGTCATGGTCTAAAACAGCTCGCCCTTGTGATTATGGGCAGTTTTCACCAAGTATTTTTGCTCACGCAGCACAAGGCGACAAACTGGCGGTAGAAATGCTATTGCAAACCGCTGCTGACATTGAAATGTGGATGAATGCCCTGATCCAACGTGGTGCCGATAAAATCTGCTTAATGGGCAGTATTGCAGAGCGCATTCATGCTTGGCTTATTCCACCTCTGCAACAACGCATTGCAACTCCGCAAGGTGATGCAATGGATGGTGCGATTGCTATGGCTCGTAGCAATCACAATTTATATCAACTGTAAGGGGGAATAATGAGTTACCGCCTTGATTTAACAGTTATAAATAAAAACGAACACGAGTCTCGTTTTGCCTTAAGCTTACATAATTTAACGGATAAGCCACTTAAAGATTGGTCACTACATTTTTTATTTAATCGCTATGTAAAACCAGATAGCTTATCTAATGGTGTGGTGAGTCAAACTGGTAGTTATTGCACCATTACACAAACCGATAATTTAGCGGAAAACGGGCTTTTTTATACCGAATTTACTGTCGGTACCGCCCCATTTACGCTTTATGATGATGGGATCTTAGATGCTTTCATCTCAATTGCATCAGCGGATGAATTCATCCAGCCTATCAGCGTCGATATTAGTCGTATTGATCTCGATCAGCCAGCAGTTGAGCGCTATAACACACCACTACCAGAGCAAGCAGCAGAAATCGCGTTAATCCCAAAGCCAAACAAAATGGCAAGGTTGCAAGGCTATTTCCATATCAACCGACATACTGCAATTACGACACCACCAACACTTGCTCAAGGTGCTGTTAATTGGCTTCAAGCTGAATTGAAAAAGTGCCTCAATGAGTCAGTCGCAGTCAGCCCAAAAGGTAATATCCATTTCGCCTTAAACAAAGATATTGCGGATGAAGGTTATCGTCTATTAGTTGAAAACGACAATATTTGGATCCAAGCCAATTCAGCGTCAGGCTTTGTTTATGCCACCTCTAGCCTGCTGCAATTGATACCGAGTCTGCCGTCACATAAAGCCGATAGTACATACTCAATTCCAATGGTTGATATAGATGATCAACCTCATTATGGCTATCGCGGCATGATGCTCGATTGTGGTCGTCACTTCCACCCAGTAGAACGTATTAAGCATCTTCTTGATCAGCTAGCTCGCTTTAAATTTAATACTTTCCATTGGCATCTCACCGATGATGAAGGCTGGCGAATTGAAATTGATGCCTACCCAGAGCTCACTCGAATTGGTGCGTGGCGTGGCCCAAATGAAACAATTTTGCCGCAGTTCACTACAATTTCTCAGCGTTATGGCGGCTTTTACTCCAAGCAAGAGATCCGCGACGTGATCGCGTACGCTGCGGATCGCGGGATCATGATCATTCCGGAAATTGATATCCCAGGACATTGCCGATCTGCGATTTTATCACTACCTGATCTGTTAATTGATCCTGAAGATAAATCTGTCTATCGCAGTATTCAAAACTACAGCGATAACATCTTGTCACCAGCCTTAAAAGGCACTTACAGCTTTATTAGTAATGTATTAAATGAAGTCTGTGAGTTGTTCCCAGCACCTTACATTCATATTGGTGCCGATGAAGTACCAGTAGGCGTGTGGACAGATAGTCCAGCCTGTCAAAAACTGATGGCAGAACATGGCTACCAAGATCCCAAAGAGCTTCAAGGTCACCTATTGCGCTTTACTGAAGAGCTCATTGAAAGCAAAGGTAAACGCATGATGGGTTGGGAAGAAGCAACCCACGGTGAGAAGGTTAGTAAAAATACCATCATCTTCTCATGGCAAAGTGAACAGGCCGGATTGGAATGTATCCAAAAAGGCTACGACATTGTGATGCAGCCAGCACAAGCTACTTACCTCGATCTTGCTCAAGGTTACTCGGCAGATGAAGCAGGTGTTGATTGGGCAGGAAAGTTACCACTCGATAAAGTTTACAATTATTACCCACTTAGCGATCTCTCAGAACAAAATTCTGAGCGGAAGCACATTTTAGGCATTCAAACCGCACTTTGGTCAGAATTAGTAAATAACCAAAGTCGATTTGAATATATGATTTACCCACGCTTACTAGCGGTCTCGGAGATTTGCTGGAGCGAACCAAAACATCGTAACTGGGATGACTTCAAAGCTCGTTTAAAAGGTCAACTTAGCTACCTGGACAAGGCGGGCATTAATTACCGCCACTGTGAATAACCACGCACAGTAGAGTGAAATTTTTTAAGGATTAGAAAGCAATGAAATACGGTTATTTTGACAACGACAACAGAGAATATGTTATCACTCGTCCTGATGTCCCAGCACCATGGACAAATTACTTGGGTACAGAGAAATTCTGTACAGTAATTTCACAAAACGCAGGTGGTTACTCATTCTACAAATCTCCAGAGTACAATCGCGTAACGAAATTCCGTCCTAACGCGACATTTGATCGTCCAGGGCACTACGTTTACCTACGTGATGATGCAACAGGCGATTACTGGTCAATCTCATGGCAACCAGTAGCAAAAAGCCTAGACGAAGCAACGTACGAAGTACGTCACGGTTTGTCTTACTCTAAATTCAAATGTGATTACAACGGCATTGAAGCAACTAAAACTCTATTCGTACCAAAAGGCGAAGATGCAGAGCTTTGGGATGTTGTGATCAAAAATACTAGCGATGAAGTTCGTAATATCAGTGCTTTCTCATTTGTTGAGTTCTCATTCAGCCACATTCAGTCTGATAACCAAAACCACCAGATGAGTCTGTACTCAGCAGGTACTTCTTATGAAGATGGTGTGATTGAATACGATCTGTACTACAACACGAATGAAAAAGAAGGTTACTACTACCTAGCATCAAGCTTTGATCCTGATAGCTACGATGGTCAACGTGACACATTCATCGGTGCATACCGTGATGAAGCTAACCCAATTGCCGTTGAGAAGGGTCGTTGTTCTAACCACGTTCAAACCTGTTACAACCACTGTGGCTCACTACACAAGCAATTCACTATCCAACCAGGCCAAGAAGTGCGTTTCAGCTTCGTATTGGGTGTAGGTAAAAACGAAGGCCAACGCTTACGTAAGAAATACCAAGATGTTGCTGCAGTGGATGCTGCCTTTGCTGAAATCAAAGAGCACTGGAACAGCCGTTGTAACAAGTTCAAAGTAACGTCACCAAACGAAGGTCTAGATACCATGATCAACGCATGGACACTATACCAAGCAGAAACCTGTGTGGTTTGGTCTCGCTTTGCATCATTCATTGAAGTTGGTGGTCGTACTGGTCTTGGTTACCGTGATACAGCGCAGGATGCTATCTCGGTTCCTCACTCAAACCCAGAAATGACTCGTAAGCGTCTAGTTGACTTACTACGTGGTCAAGTTAAAGCAGGTTACGGTCTACACCTATTTGATCCAGATTGGTTTGATCCAGAAATGGCAGATGTTGCACCATCTAAATCACCAACAGTAGTACCAACGCCAAGTGATGCAGATAAAATCCACGGCATCGAAGATACCTGTTCTGATGACCACCTATGGATCGTGCCAACTATCTGTAAGTACGTAACAGAGACAGGTGAAGAGAGCTTCCTTGATGAAGTGATCCCATACGCTGATGGCGGCGATGCCACTGTCTATGAGCACATGAAAGCAGCACTTGATTTCTCTGCTGAATACGTAGGTCAAACGGGTATTTGTAAAGGTCTACGTGCTGACTGGAATGACTGTCTAAACCTAGGTGGCGGTGAATCAGCCATGGTTTCATTCCTACACTTCTGGGCACTACAAGAATTCCTAGAGCTTGCTAAGTACAAAGGCAACGACGCTGATGTTACTAAGTACACAGAAATGGCAGCGAACGTTCGCGAAGCATGTGAAACGCACCTATGGGATGACGAAGGTGGCTGGTACATCCGTGGTCTAACCAAAGATGGCGATAAGATTGGTACAGCGCAACAAACTGAAGGTCGTATTCACCTAGAATCAAACACCCTAGCGGTACTATCTGGCATGGCATCGCAAGATCGTGGTGAGAAAGCAATGGATGCGGTTGATGAGAACCTATTCTCTGAGTACGGTCTGCACCTAAATGCACCATCATTCGCAACACCTAATGATGACATCGGTTTTGTGACTCGCGTATACCAAGGCGTGAAAGAAAACGGCGCAATTTTCTCACACCCAAACCCTTGGGCGTGGGTAGCAGAAGCAAAACTAGGCCGTGGTGATCGTGCAATGAAGTTCTACGATGCACTTAACCCATTCAACCAAAATGACATCATCGAAAAACGTATTGCAGAACCATACTCATACGTTCAGTTCATCATGGGTCGTGATCACCAAGATCACGGTCGTGCAAACCACCCATGGTTAACAGGTACGTCTGGTTGGGCATATTTTGCCGTAACTAACTTCATCCTAGGTGTACAAACTGGTTTTGCTGGCCTTACTGTTAACCCTTGTATCCCAACTAACTGGCCTGGTTTTGAAGTGACACGTGAATGGCGTGGTGCAACTTACAACATCAAAGTTGAAAACCCAAATGGTGTAAGTAAAGGCGTTAAATCTATTACGCTAAACGGTGAAGCAGTTGAAGGTGCAATCGCACCACAAGCTGAAGGTTCAGTAAACACTGTTACAGTGGTAATGGGTTAATAATATTAGGGGGTGGCTTCACCCCCTCTTTAATTTGAGAGAGAAATAGGAGTTCCTCCATGATCCAATTTGGAACCGATGGATGGCGTGCCTTCATTGGTGAAGAGTTTACTCAAGCTAATGTTCGTTTAGTTGCTCAAGCCATTGCCAACATCATGATCAAAGAGTCAGTCACTGAAAATGGCTTTATTATTGGTTACGACCGTCGTTTTCTATCCGACAAAGCCGCAACATGGTTTGCTGAAGTATTAGCGGGAAACAACATTAAATGTAGCTTTATCAACAAGTTTGTCCCAACACCAGTGGTAATGTTTAAAGCCAAAGAAACTGGGGCAACCTACTCTGCATGTATCACTGCATCTCACAACCCAGCCGATTACAACGGTATCAAAGTCTTCATTGAAGGCGGTCGTGATGCCGATGAAGTGATCACTCAAAAGATCGAACAACAAATTGCAGTGTTAACCGATGCTGATGTAAAACGTGTCGATTTTGAACAAGCAGAAAACGATAAGTTAATTGAAGTGATCAACCCAATGAACGAGTTCGTTGATTCGATCATTAACTTTATCGATATGGAAGCGATCAAAAAAGCCAACTTACGTGTCCTTATCGACCCAATGTTTGGTGTGGCGAAAAACGCGCTACAAACCGTCCTAATTACTGGCCGTTGTGACGTTGACGTGATCAACGACAGTGAAAACCCAGGCTTTGGTGGTTTAATGCCATCACCAAGTGCTGCAACGCTATACCGTTTGAAACACCTTGTTGCCAATGAAGGTTATGACATCGGTATTGGTACTGATGGTGATGCTGATCGTTTAGGTATTATCGACGAGAAAGGTAACTTCATTCACCCGAACGAAGTGTTACTCCTACTTTACTACTACCTACTCGAATACAAAGGCTGGACAGGCTCAGTCGTTCGCAATATCGCCACCACGCACCTACTTGATAAAGTAGCAGAAGCATATGGTGAAAAATCGTTTGAAGTGCCTGTTGGCTTTAAACACATCAGCTCACAAATGGAAGCCGATGACTCTTTGATCGGTGGTGAAAGCTCTGGTGGTCTAACGATCCGTGGTCATATCAAAGGGAAAGATGGTGTATTCGCATCAAGCCTATTAGTTGAAATGATCAGCTCTACCGGTAAGAAATTGTCTGAATTACTTGATGAGATCTACGGACGCTTTGGCTATGCCTACACAGCTGAAGGTGATTGTACCTTTAAGCCAGCTGATCGTGACCGTCTGTACAACAAGATCTATGTAGAAAAAGCATTGCCTGATTTTGATTATGAAATCGAAAAAGTAAGCTATGCCGATGGCGCTAAAGTTTACTTTAAGAATGGAGGTTGGGCGATTGCACGTTTCTCAGGTACAGAGCCATTACTCCGTATCTTTGTTGAAATGGAAGATCAACCACAAGCAGAAGCAGTACTTGCTCAATTAAAAGCATTCCTTTCTGTTTAAAAACATAGCTGTTGTTTTAGCAGATCAGTAGTTCCGATCTTTGCTAGAGGGTAACCATTAGGTTGCCCTTTTTCTTTTTTCCGTCTACTAATCCCAAGTAAAGTTAGATCTTCTGCACATTTATAAAATACTAATTAATTCCCCTTCAAATTCTCGCTTGCTATCACATACAAAACGCTATTTTGAGTCCACTATTAATAGGTATTCCAATTATCGTAAAGAAGAGGGATCGGCATGAAAAAGCTTATATTCAGCGTTATTGTTTTGATGTTAGCAATATTATTCACCGAGCATTTCCACTCTTTTACTATCGGTTTTAGCCTTGCCATTATTGCAGTTGGTGCCAGCTATCTCATTGCATACCAAGCAATACGCCAACCTCAGTATGTGATGACATATTTGGTACTTGCTGTCATCACTAAATTAGCCATTACCGTTAGTGGTGTTATTTGGGTATTTTCAAGTAGCTTGATTCATTCACCTATTACCTTTTTAGTTGCTTACGCATTCTTCTCAGCTCTCATCACTTATTCCGTATCGCGTTACCGCGCATACCAACGAGATAAAAGTGAACAACAACAAAAGGAGATCCTTCACACAGGTTTATATGAGCAAATTTAGCCAATAAATATCAGATCAGAGCAAGGAGGTAACCCATTTATCATTACCAACGCTCACCGCTTTTTGAGAGATAAAAGCCAAATAAGATAGGAAAGGAGGTTCTCACATCATCTTCACTATTTTTGATATCCAATGAATTAAGACATGACAACAAAGCCTCACTGTTTCCAGTGAGGCTTTTTAATATGAATAGCATTATTACTGACTAGAAATGAAAAAAGCCTCGCTATTTCTAGCGAGGCTTCTTAATAAATGGCAGAACGGTGGGGGCTCAACGCGCACGGTTAGTGCCGCGACCCAAGATGCGAAGCACTTTTTCGGATCGCACATAGCAAAAAACCTCAGCATTTCTGCTGAGGTTTCTTTAAAAAGTGGCGGAGCGGACGGGACTCGAACCCGCGACCCCCGGCGTGACAGGCCGGTATTCTAACCAACTGAACTACCGCTCCGCAGCGTGTCTATTCAGCATAATGCAATTTGAGCTTAGCAATGTCCTACTCTCACATGGGGAGGCCCCACACTACCATCGGCGCTACAACATTTCACTTCTGAGTTCGGCATGGGTTCAGGTGGTTCTGCTGCGCTATGGTTGCTAAGCAAATTCTTTACAGTTCTCGTTATAACAACAAAAACTAAAATTTAAAGCCTGGCGATGTCCTACTCTCACATGGGGAGGCCCCACACTACCATCGGCGCTATTACGTTTCACTACTGAGTTCGGCATGGGATCAGGTGGGTCCATAACGCTATGGTCGCCAAGCAAATTCGTTACAATCTTGAAAAGCTGATTCTCAAACACACGTTCAAGTGTTCTTGGAGTCCGTATAAAACCCCTTGGGTGTTGTATGGTTAAGCCTCACGGGCAATTAGTATCGGTTAGCTCAATGCCTCACAGCACTTACACACCCGACCTATCAACGTTGTAGTCTTCAACAACCCTTTAGAGACCTTAAAGGTCTAGGGATGACTCATCTTGAGGCTCGCTTCCCGCTTAGATGCTTTCAGCGGTTATCGATTCCAAACTTAGCTACCGGGCAATGCGTCTGGCGACACAACCCGAACACCAGCGGTTCGTCCACTCCGGTCCTCTCGTACTAGGAGCAGCCCCTCTCAATCATCCAACGCCCACGGCAGATAGGGACCGAACTGTCTCACGACGTTCTAAACCCAGCTCGCGTACCACTTTAAATGGCGAACAGCCATACCCTTGGGACCGACTTCAGCCCCAGGATGTGATGAGCCGACATCGAGGTGCCAAACACCGCCGTCGATATGAACTCTTGGGCGGTATCAGCCTGTTATCCCCGGAGTACCTTTTATCCGTTGAGCGATGGCCCTTCCATTCAGAACCACCGGATCACTATGACCTGCTTTCGCACCTGCTCGAATTGTCATTCTCGCAGTCAAGCGGGCTTATGCCATTGCACTAACCTCACGATGTCCGACCGTGATTAGCCCACCTTCGTGCTCCTCCGTTACTCTTTGGGAGGAGACCGCCCCAGTCAAACTACCCACCAGGCACTGTCCGTAATCCCGATAAGGGACCGACGTTAGAACATCAAGCATACAAGGGTGGTATTTCAAGGACGACTCCATAACCGCTGGCGCGATTATTTCACAGTCTCCCACCTATCCTACACATGTAGGGTCAATGTTCAGTGCCAAGCTATAGTAAAGGTTCACGGGGTCTTTCCGTCTAGCCGCGGGGACGCAGCATCTTCACTGCGATTTCAATTTCACTGAGTCTCGGGTGGAGACAGCGTACTCATCATTACGCCATTCGTGCAGGTCGGAACTTACCCGACAAGGAATTTCGCTACCTTAGGACCGTTATAGTTACGGCCGCCGTTTACCGGGGCTTCGATCAAGAGCTTCGACCGAAGTCTAACCCCATCAATTAACCTTCCGGCACCGGGCAGGCGTCACACCGTATACGTCATCTTTCGATTTTGCACAGTGCTGTGTTTTTAATAAACAGTTGCAGCCACCTGGTATCTGCGACTCCCGGCAGCTTAGAGAGCAAGTCTCATCACCGCTAGGAGCGTACCTTCTCCCGAAGTTACGGTACCATTTTGCCTAGTTCCTTCACCCGAGTTCTCTCAAGCGCCTTGGTATTCTCTACCTGATCACCTGTGTCGGTTTGGGGTACGATTTCTTATAATCTGAAGCTTAGAAGCTTTTCCCGGAAGCATGGCATCAATGACTTCGTCACCGTAGTGACTCGACATCGTATCTCAGCCTTAAGATGGTCCGGATTTTCCTAAACCATCAGCCTACTTGAACCTGGACAACCGTCGCCAGGCTCACCTAGCCTTCTCCGTCCCTCCATCGCAATTATAAGAAGTACGGGAATATTAACCCGTTTCCCATCGACTACGCCTTTCGGCCTCGCCTTAGGGTCGACTTACCCTGCCCCGATTAACGTTGGACAGGAACCCTTGATCTTCCGGCGAGGGAGTTTTTCACTCCCTTTATCGTTACTCATGTCAGCATTCGCACTTCTGATACCTCCAGCATGCCTTACAGCACACCTTCAACGGCTTACAGAACGCTCTACCCAATGAAGTAAAACTTCATTGCCGCAGCTTCGGTGTATAGCTTAGCCCCGTTAAATCTTCCGCGCAGGCCGACTCGACCAGTGAGCTATTACGCTTTCTTTAAATGATGGCTGCTTCTAAGCCAACATCCTGGCTGTCTGAGCCTTCCCACATCGTTTCCCACTTAGCTATAACTTTGGGACCTTAGCTGGCGGTCTGGGTTGTTTCCTCTTCACGACGGACGTTAGCACCCGCCGTGTGTCTCCCGGATAGTACTTACTGGTATTCGGAGTTTGCAAAGGGTTGGTAAGTCGGGATGACCCCCTAGCCTTAACAGTGCTCTACCCCCAGTAGTATTCGTCCGAGGCGCTACCTAAATAGCTTTCGGGGAGAACCAGCTATCTCCGAGTTTGATTGGCCTTTCACCCCTAGCCACAAGTCATCCGCTAATTTTTCAACATTAGTCGGTTCGGTCCTCCAGTAAGTGTTACCTCACCTTCAACCTGCCCATGGCTAGATCACTCGGTTTCGGGTCTAATCCTAGCAACTATGACGCCCAGTTAAGACTCGGTTTCCCTACGGCTCCCCTAAACGGTTAACCTTGCTACTAAAATTAAGTCGCTGACCCATTATACAAAGGTACGCAGTCACCCAACAAGTGGGCTCCTACTGCTTGTACGTACACGGTTTCAGGTTCTATTTCACTCCCCTCACAGGGGTTCTTTTCGCCTTTCCCTCACGGTACTGGTTCACTATCGGTCAGTCAGGAGTATTTAGCCTTGGAGGATGGTCCCCCCATATTCAGACAAGATAACACGTGTCCCGTCCTACTCGTTTTCACTGATAATACGTTGTCGGTTACGGGGCTATCACCCTGTATCGCAGAACTTTCCAGAACTTTCACCTAACGCAAAACTAGCTTAGGGCTAATCCGGTTTCGCTCGCCGCTACTACCGGAATCTCGGTTGATTTCTCTTCCTCGGGGTACTTAGATGTTTCAGTTCCCCGGTTCGCTTCATAGTGCTATGTATTCACACTATGATACTTACTTATGTAAGTGGGTTTCCCCATTCGGAAATCCCAGAGTCACAGGTTTTTACTACCTTCTCTGGGCTTATCGCAAGTTAATACGTCCTTCATCGCCTCTGACTGCCAAGGCATCCACCGTGTACGCTTAGTCACTTAACCATACAACCCCAAGAGGTTTCGTATGTTCAAACAACCAAGGTTTAAGTCTCTGATAAGGAGACGTTGGTTTTTCGCCGGACTCGATACAAGACACTTGAATGTGTATTGTTTTGAGAACTCGTTTTCATCTTTCGATGAAAACTGTAAATCAATCTATTCGATTGAATTTACTAGTCAGCTTTCCAGATTGTTAAAGAGCATTGTGTTTCTTTCGAACCACTTTCTAACGATTTTCGGCGACAAGAATGCGGACTTAACAAAGAAATTCTTCATTAAATCTGCGAAATCCGTGCAGAAAACTTTTAGAGAGTGGTGGGCGATACCGGGCTCGAACCAGTGACCCCCTCCTTGTAAGGGAGGTGCTCTCCCAACTGAGCTAATCGCCCTCCGATGTTTTACATCTTCGAGGAGAAGATGGTGGGTCGTGCAGGATTCGAACCTGCGACCAATTGATTAAAAGTCAACTGCTCTACCAACTGAGCTAACGACCCAATTTTCACTTCAAAGAGAAGTGGCGTCCCGTAGGGGAGTCGAACCCCTGTTACCGCCGTGAAAGGGCGGTGTCCTAGGCCTCTAGACGAACGGGACAATGTTCATACTTAATGTTGTTGGGCAACATTAAGTGGCTCTCTTACATTTTAACCAAGCAATCTGTGTGGACACTGCATTCAACAGTAAGTCTTTAGGTAAGGAGGTGATCCAGCCCCAGGTTCCCCTAGGGCTACCTTGTTACGACTTCACCCCAGTCATGAACCACACCGTGGTAAACGCCCTCCCGAAGGTTAAGCTATCTACTTCTGGTGCAGCCCACTCCCATGGTGTGACGGGCGGTGTGTACAAGGCCCGGGAACGTATTCACCGTGACATTCTGATTCACGATTACTAGCGATTCCGACTTCATGGAGTCGAGTTGCAGACTCCAATCCGGACTACGACGTACTTTCTGGGATTCGCTCACTCTCGCGAGTTGGCAGCCCTCTGTATACGCCATTGTAGCACGTGTGTAGCCCTACTCGTAAGGGCCATGATGACTTGACGTCGTCCCCACCTTCCTCCGGTTTATCACCGGCAGTCTCCCTGGAGTTCCCACCCGAAGTGCTGGCAAACAAGGATAAGGGTTGCGCTCGTTGCGGGACTTAACCCAACATTTCACAACACGAGCTGACGACAGCCATGCAGCACCTGTCTCAGAGTTCCCGAAGGCACCAAAGCATCTCTGCTAAGTTCTCTGGATGTCAAGAGTAGGTAAGGTTCTTCGCGTTGCATCGAATTAAACCACATGCTCCACCGCTTGTGCGGGCCCCCGTCAATTCATTTGAGTTTTAATCTTGCGACCGTACTCCCCAGGCGGTCTACTTAACGCGTTAGCTCCGAAAGCCACGGCTCAAGGCCACAACCTCCAAGTAGACATCGTTTACGGCGTGGACTACCAGGGTATCTAATCCTGTTTGCTCCCCACGCTTTCGCATCTGAGCGTCAGTCTTTGTCCAGGGGGCCGCCTTCGCCACCGGTATTCCTTCAGATCTCTACGCATTTCACCGCTACACCTGAAATTCTACCCCCCTCTACAAGACTCTAGTCTGCCAGTTCAAAATGCTGTTCCGAGGTTGAGCCCCGGGCTTTCACATCTTGCTTAACAGACCGCCTGCATGCGCTTTACGCCCAGTAATTCCGATTAACGCTCGCACCCTCCGTATTACCGCGGCTGCTGGCACGGAGTTAGCAGGTGCTTCTTCTGTAGGTAACGTCAAACAATGCCGCTATTAACGACACTGCCTTCCTCCCTACTGAAAGTACTTTACAACCCGAAGGCCTTCTTCATACACGCGGCATGGCTGCATCAGGGTTTCCCCCATTGTGCAATATTCCCCACTGCTGCCTCCCGTAGGAGTCTGGACCGTGTCTCAGTTCCAGTGTGGCTGATCATCCTCTCAGACCAGCTAGGGATCGTTGCCTTGGTGAGCCATTACCTCACCAACAAGCTAATCCCACCTGGGCTAATCCTGACGCGAGAGGCCCGAAGGTCCCCCTCTTTGCTCCGAAGAGATTATGCGGTATTAGCTATCGTTTCCAATAGTTATCCCCCACATCAGGGCATATTCCCAGGCATTACTCACCCGTCCGCCGCTCGCCGCCCTTAACGTTCCCCGAAGGTTCAGTTAAGTCGCTGCCGCTCGACTTGCATGTGTTAGGCCTGCCGCCAGCGTTCAATCTGAGCCATGATCAAACTCTTCAATTAAAGTTTTGTTGGTCTTTCGACCGACTCAATGAATACTGTTAATTCATCATAAATGATGAATGAATTGACTGTGCTGATACCGAAGTATCAAATTGGTCACTAGTATCATTGATAAATCTTTTTGACTAATCATTCAACGAGTGCCCACACAGATTGCATGGTCAAATTGTTAAAGAACAATACTGATTTCGTTGCTAGCCAGCGGCTCGCTCCATGTCAGTGAGGTCGCATTATAGGGAGTTTGTTCACATTGACAAGTGTTTTTTTCGATAAAAATCACAATAACCACTTAAGTGCTCAATACTCCCACAAACTGCTCTCTATCGAACAAAATTAAAGCAACAAGTCACAAAGTTCGGTACTTTGATGACTATTTACTATTAATAATACGCTTACCAAGAGCCTGCCCTTTTAGCTCTATGTATTTATAGGTTGTCATTGAGACAGCTATAACGATACATAAAACCAACAACACTAATAAGTTGTTATAAAGAGCTGAACCTAAATCAATAAAGCGAGCATCATTGATAGTCGGTGCTATCTCTTTACCTAATACTTTTTGTCCAACCATCGCCATGGAAGTGATCATAAAGAGGATTGCAGCATGAGTGAGGTAAATAGAGTATGACCATTTACCTAAAGCCTGAAATAGACCTTTATTTAATAACTTCGAAATTACACCTGATTCAAATGCAAAGAACAACACAACCACATAAAATAATAATGTCGCATATATGTATCTGTCTGCTATCTCATTTGAAACCAAATAAGCCACTGCACTTAAAAGCAGGACTTCAATGATAGAGCCAACAATAAAAGGGATCGATAGATGCTTTATCTTGGCAAAGACTACATAGGTAAATGCGCCACCAAAGAAGCACGATAAACCATTAAAGACATACGGCTGTAATAGATCAGATTTCTGCTCCATTAATATCAGGATCACAACAGCAATACTCAGCCAACTCCATACTTTAAATCGGCCAAATAAAAACAGCGTCAAAAAGAGTAAAACATACAAGTAAAACTCGATACTGATACTCCATGACGGATAGTTAAATGACAGCGGATCTGTCAATGATGTCCATGACTGTAACATCAATAAGTTTGGCAAGATTTGTGTGGGAGAGCCATGCCCTGTAAATGGCAACGCATTGAAACTAAAACCAGCTACTTTATAAGCAAGGTATTTAACAAGCTCCAAGCCGATGAACACCATTAGCATACAAAAGTACAATGGGTAGAGTCGGAAAAAACGTGATGCTATATAAGGTTTAAAGCGCAAATTTTCTCTAAAACCATAGCTATGCGCTAATACAAAACCACTTAATGCAAAGAAAAATTCTACAAATAATTCACTGCCTCTAAAAAAAGGCAACTCAGTAACACTTCCGACGACACGGAAGTGAAATAACACTACAGATAATGCACAAAGTCCGCGAAAGGCATCAAGTACTTCAAATCGTCTTGTCATATAACAACTCAACTTCAATCAATTAATGTCTAACGACTAATTTAGATTCAATGCAGTGCCAACTAACCATGGCAAATAAGAAAACAAGCACAGTTGCAATGGCTGCACCTTTATAGATGTTTTCAAAAAATCCATACATGATTAACGTTTGTAAGATCGGGAAGTGCCAAATATAGATACCGTAGGAAATATCACCAATGCGCTTACTCACTGTAATAGGCTTAAGTTTGAACACTATTACATACACCATAAAACTCACAGCAAAGGCATAAATCACAAACCAGCTTTGTAAGAATAAAACAGTTGGGATCAATAATAATAAGTGCCAAGGTTTTAAGAATTTAGGCTCAGCAAAATTCCAATAAGCACCCAACATGAAGAACACTAACATTGACGGTAACTGTCGGTTAATACTGGCTGGTAAATCATGATATTTAATTAAATATTGAACCAAGTAAAAGCAACAAACTGAAAGTACACCTAATAAAATTGTCAGTTTTTTGTTGTCTAATTTTTTATTAAGCACGCCATAGATAATAGGCACACAAACATAGAACATTACTTCAATTTTTATGGTCCATAATGCTGCATTAACAAAGGGTTGGAAGTTATGTTCAAACAATCCCGGCAAGGTTGGCTGCAAGAAATTAGCCAATAAGTAGTTGGAAGCTAAGTACTTAGCTGCGCCATTATTTAAATAACTAGTAAAGCTATCTGAATAATGAAGATAGCCAAAAATAAACGCTGTTGTGATAACAATAAAATACAGTGGGTAAATACGTAAGAAACGCGACTTTACATAAGTCGATAAAGGCTTTCTTTTTAAGTAGCTTTTTACTATCAAATAACCACTAATAACAAAAAAGCAATGTACCGCTACACCACCAGGCACATACATAAGGTATTCATTTTGAGTTTCTATTCCCATATGAAAATAGAAAACAAGTACAGCGAGAAGAATTCGTAAGATATCAAAATTATTTTTAACCACGAGAGAAGAACTCAAAAAATGAACAAGATCTAATTATTGCACAGTTTTTTTGTTGTCGGGGAAAGTGCCTATTTTCAGACAATATCTTCACATAAATTATGATAAATAAACGTGAGATAAGATAAACCTCTTTATCCCTTTTAAGTATTATCTCTCTGTTATTTTTAGTAAATAAAACAAGAAATGATGCTAGAACACAACTAATAGAAGATTCGCTTTAAAGGCTATTTAAAGAAGAGAAAATGAACAGTATCGCTTTCGATTGTTTATGAAGAGAGAAATATAAGATGTCCAGATACAACAAAGCCCCAATCTTTCGATTGAGGCTTTGTTTGAAATTTGGTGCCCGAGGACGGACTTGAACCGTCACTCCCGAAGGAAACGGATTTTGAATCCCTTAACGCTGCGCTCGAAAAACGTGTATACCTTACTAGTAATAGGCACTCATAATCACAACATAATCCATATCAGCCAGTAAACAATTCTCAGCCACCCTTGCAGCCAGAAAATCACATAATGGCTAACTCTGTGCAGTTATGATCCTTCACGGATTTTGAATCCCTTAACGCTTCGCTCGAAAAACGTGTATACCTTACTGGTAGTAGGCACTCATAATCACAAGATCAACCATGTCAGCCAGAAACCCATTCTCAGCCACTCTTGCAGCCAGAAAATCACATAATGGCTAACTCTGTGCAGTTATGATCCTTCACGGATTTTGAATCCCTTAACGCTTCGCTCGAAAAACGTGTATACCTTACTGGTAGTAGGCACTCATAATCACAAGATCAACCATGTCAGCCAGAAACCCATTCTCAGCCACCCTTGCAGCCAGAAAATCACATAATGGCTAACTCTGTGCAGTTATGATCCTTCACGGATTTTGAATTTATTGAAGCTCCTTTACAAGAATTATCCATCGTCTTTATATAATTGATTACCTTTAAATAAAAAGAGACTTGGATAACATCATTTCAGTACAAGTAAAACATCAACTGAAAATTTATAAATTAACCGATAACAAATTTAAATATTAATAATGATTTTTTTAGCAAAATAGCCTGAACTACTGTAAATTTCCGTTCTGGAAAAATTTAAGGTGGCAGATTATATGAAAACAATATCGCTTTTCTCTGGGTGTGGGGGAATGGATTTAGGTGCAACTAGAGCTGGCGCTGAAGTCATATTCTCCAATGACTTTGATCATGATGCATGTGAATCATTGCGTAAATATTTTCCTGAAACAGAAGTTTTTGAAGGAGATATTGCAGACGTAAAAACATTCCCGAAAGCCGATTTGTTAATAGGTGGCTACCCTTGCCAATCTTTTTCACTAGGAGGAAAACGAGACCCAGAAAAAGATCCTAGGACTAAATTATATTTACACTATGTTCGTTGCCTAGAACAAGTTAAACCTAAGTATTTCGTTGCGGAAAATGTTTCTGGGTTAAGTGGCTTAAAAGGAGGAGCATTCTTTAAAGAACAATTTGAAGAATTTAATCGCCAAGGTTATGTCGTTACAGTAAAATTACTTAATGCTAGGGATTATGGAGTACCTCAAGTACGAAAACGTCTACTAATCGTTGGTGTTAGAAAAGACCTTAATCAAGCATTCATATTCCCAAAAGAAACACATGGGAAACCAACTAAAAAAAATCCAGATCTTCTACCATATACATCTCATGGCGAAGTAATTAAAGATTTGCCATTGTGGCCGACAGGTGAGTTTTACGAAAGACCACACGATCCTGAAGGACACTTATCTTGGTATTATATGTCAAGAAATCGTAAAAAAAATTGGGATGAACCCGCTTTTACTGTTGTAGCTAACTGGCGTCATATTACAATTCATCCAGCAAGCGCTAAAATGACTCTAACATGGTCTAATTTAGAAGATGGTTACAAGCAACGTTGGGACTTTTCTGATGAGTATGAACATTTACAAAAAGACCCTTCTCGACCAATATTAGAAACACCAAGACGATTATCATGGCGTGAGTGCGCTAGAATCCAGACTTTCCCAAACGATTTCGAACCAGTAGGGAAAGTTGAATCAAAATTTAAACAAATAGGTAATGCAGTTCCACCATTATTGGCTGAAGTCATATTCGAGCATTTATTAAGCGGTAAAGGACTCATCCCCTATGAAGAACTGCTAAATAACCAAGAATTACAGCAAACCTTAAATCACTATTCTCTTTGTGAAGAATCTTCGTCAGAAGTATGCTGAGTATCAGGCCAATACTGACGAACCCGATCTGAAATAGACATAATAGGCGCTAACTCAAGAGCAAATTGAGGACTTGAATAAAGTGCTTTTTCTGCTCTTGGGTAATACTTCAATTGACCACCAGATAAACCATACCAATCAAATAAAACTTCTTCAGGATAATCTGGATCATATCCGCTCAAGCACTTCGTACTTTTATAACGCCAGATTATTCCTTCAGGAAAATCCAAAGCAAAAGAATGTAACTGATAACGTATATTTGTATTATTACTATTAGCCTGATTTGTATAGGAAACTGTTAAATGTCTTGAACTATCTAATACTATATTTTCTATTTGTGAATGTTCATACCAACTATGTACTGTATCAAGAATCGACTCACCAATTTCAGTTGCAAACTCCTGAGCTGTAAAATTTTGTTCATTAATTCCCTGCTCTTTCAATGGCTCCCATAGCTTAGCAGGTGAATTACATAACTCCATATAAACTCGGCCATCAGATAATAATTCGGCAAATTTATTGTTCGTAAAACCTTTTGATTTCACAGATATACCATACTTCTGCTGAACTTCGTCTTCTACAATAACATCAAAAATAGCTTTACCCTCAGGGGCGTCACCGTTTAAAGCTTCAGCTACAATTCTTTCAAAATCACGCCACCCTGGTCGAGTTGTGCCATCTTTATTTTTTTCATACCCAAAACCATCAGTATAAACACTCATGAATAACCTAAATTTTTCAATATCTTGATCTGATGGTGCTCGATTTACAAATGCTATTGGCATATCTATACCCTATCTATTGTATGGGTTTATACAATACCCCTTATATAAAATATTTAACAGTATCAATAAGCTATTCATATAATATCAATATAAAAAACTGTATATGTGGCAAAAATTAACAGTACTACTATAAAAACTAGAACTGCCACAAAACATTGACGGTGGCGACCTAAAAATCCTCCGCCACTGTCAACCTAAACACCTAAAACTAAATTTTAAAGAACTTTACCCGATACCATCACATAACGCTCACTATCACGCCCCATCTTAAAATAGATACCGTTGGCATTCAGGCTACTCTCTTGCCCTTTCATCTTTGCCGTTAATGCAGCAGCTCCTTTAGGCAAAAACGTACTACTCTCAAATTCATACAGTTTGTCTAGTAAGGCAGATGGTGTGCCCTTCCATGCTTCACCATCATTTAAACTCTTAATTAATTTCAGCAAAGCAATATTCAGACGGTCATCAATTTTTAAATTCATTACCTTACATACAAAAAAAGGCCAAGCATCACTACGACACTTAGCCTCTTTTTTACCATTTTACCGACTGCTGACCGTCAATTTTTCACACAGTCGACAGTCGGCAAATTTTAATTTTTCAGCGGTTTTCCGCTAATTTTGACGTAGCGTTCAGTTGATTTACCCAACTCAAAATAAATCCCAGCAGCTTCTAGGCTAACTTCTAGCGCATTAAGCTTCCTTGTTAGTGCAGATGCGCCTGACGGTAGATATCTACTTGGCTCATAATCAGCCAAATGCCTCAATAACATTGACGGTGTTCCAGACCATGGTTTCACCTTACATTCAGCCTTAATTAGCTTCTCAAGAGCAATAACAAGAGCATCATCTTTAATTCCACTAGCTGACAAGGATTTTACATTCTCTTGATACATTAACTGCAATGTTCCCTCTTTTTGTCCTAATACTGACTCCATTGCAGATAACCACTTAACAAAATCCATCATACGTGACTGGTATTTAACAATCGCATTCTTCTCAGCCTGTCTCAATATGGCTGCGAGCTTCAATAGACAACCAAATATCATTGGCTTATCTTGCTCAAACTCAGCTAACAATTCCCCCTCAGCTCTTCTTGCTGCACTCGGTAATTTAGGTAGCTGTAGCCATAAACAACGTGACGCTAGGTCACTTTCCTGTACTGAAGAATGAATACCATTAATGACAATAGGAGCATGTAAATGCAAGCTAGACAGTCCACTATCAGTATATAATGCTCTAGTCGCCACGTTACCCTTAGTTACTGCGATACAAAGTAAATCGCTAGTATCTTTTCTGATTTTACTTAAATTATCATATTGAAGTAAAAACGTACTATTGCAGTGGATGGCAAAATCTTTCTCTTTTTTAGGTAATCTCAATGAACTGTTAACATTTGGATCTAGCAAACCACGTAAAATATTATTCGTGATAAACGATTTACCAGAACCTTGCTCTGCTTGAATAAATAACAAAGGATAAGCTAATTTACACTGTTTAGGATGAGCTAATATATAAGTCATATAGGCAACAAATAATCCTAATTGCTTATCTGTACAATTAACGTATTTTTTCAAAACCTTAAATACAGTTTTAAATTCGCAGTCTAAATTAGGCTCTGCCATTGAAATCATTGTGTCTAATGAACGAAAACAAACTCCATCAATATCTTTGTTGTACTCAACATTACCATCTTTTAGAGTAACTGAGTTACCATCTCCTAAATCAATGATTACAGAATCATTATTTATCGAATAAAAGCTTCTAATAGACACTAGATCTTCACAAATATCATCTTTATCATACGTTGATATTTCAGCCACAATTTCATCAATATTAGATTTTCTAAGTCTTAATTTCCTATCCTTTGCAATTTTACGAAAATATTTTTCAGCCTTTTTAGAATTTAATCCATAAACATAATTAATAGTCTTATTTTTTTCTTTAAATAATACTTCTTTTGTTTCTTTGTCAATACAAAAACATTCAGTATTAATTGCATTTAGAACAGCATCAACAGGGTTGATTTTCTCAGCCATAATAAGCTCCTTATTTAATAATTAATTCGATATTTGTGTTTAGTGAAAAACCATCTAATACTTGACTACTGGCTAAAGATAAAGCATCTTTAACTTGTTTTATTTGTTCTTCGTATTTAGATAATTCAATCTTTACAAGAAATGCATCATATACAGTTAACAAGAGAGGTATTTTTCGTTTATATAATTCAACACATACTCTTCTTGATATATCTGCGCCAGATGCTTGTACCAACCAATTTCTTAGCATTAATACAGGTGTATTTTTATCAACTTCTAATTCAAGATCTAGTGACCGAATATATCCATTAGCATAAGCATTCCAAGCAGTTCTATCTAACCACTGATTCACTTTTCTCAACTTGAAATCTAACTTTCTTCGATATTCTAAAAGTTCATCTTTACTAACATGCACCAGTTCTATAATTGCCTCATCTTCAGCTCCGTAAAAATAAGGAAGAAATATTTTTTTAAATTTCTTCCTATCAAACTTATTACTAGTAACTTCATTATTAAGAAATTCATATATGTCACTTTCTTTATAAATATTAAGAAGATCAATATCATTTGACTTAACAGCAGAAATAGCAGGTTCTTGTTGGGAATAATCAAATAACACATAGGCAAAGCCAAACTCAGGCTTAACAAAGTAAGGCCAAAGTTTTTTGTTTATTTGAGTAATAGAAGCACCTATATATGTTTCTCTACCTGTTTTGGTATAAAACGGCTTACAATTAGGTATAGAGCAAGAAAGCTGTCTTAACTTCATAATAGCAGCATTAATCTTCCCCTTATCTAAACCAACATTATTTAATCGACCAATATTATTGATTAATTTATTTAAAAATAATGGTTCAATACGTACCAGCTCTCTTTTTGACAAAGACAACAAGTACGTATCAACTGTAGCCGATTTTAATATTCGACTATGTGCCATTATTCAAACAACTTAGCAAATTCAGGATCAATTTCTTCACCATCAAATGAAGACTTTCGTTGAATAGAATCAGTTAAATCATCAAGGATACCATCCATTGATAGATCATATTCTGTTACCTCTGGCAGGGAAAACTCTTCTTCAGGTTCTTCGATGAAACCAAACTTAATTAAGTCTTGTTTATTTTCTATCGCATAATCAGAAAATAGATCATTTAATGCAGTGTCAGCTTCAATCTGTGTAATATCAGGAATAGTAATATCGTCAATGATATCGTACTCGTAGCATTCTTTATCGTGATTGGAACTAAGAACAATAGGTTTATCTATAGCAGTATTCACCGCCTTAACCAAAGATTGATGCCAAGAATTATTCGATTCTCTTTTAACCAATAAAACAGAAACAGAACCTGATACAGTCTTTGCTAAGTAAATAGAAAAAGTTTGTAGGTAATAGTTTGTTTCTGCAATATCTTTCGATAACAATGAATAACTGCCATCTTGTATGTAAAGGTTATCGTCTTTTTTTATCGCTTGAACTGTCAGTTCGACATCAGTAACTGTAAATGGCAAACGGTATGGTTTACGCAATACAGCCTGCTGCTTACTAATTGAGTCTAAAGAGTTAAAGCGACTATAAGAAGATAGATTTAACATGATAAATTCCTTTATTAGGTGTAAAGTGTGCACATGCTTTGAGCAACACACTGCTGGGATTAATTGTTAAAGAACAACACTTCGTAAAAAGTACGGCTATGATAGCAATATCCCCATTCTCCCCCCTGACACAAACAATTCATAACCAATTGATAATTAAGGGTTAATCATATGATTGCAATTTTCGTTTTTCATCTTTAGGCTTTCGGGTACAGAAACAGATTCTAAGTTTGTCCAAAAAAAATGAACAAAATGATTTCAATATATCTAGATAAGACAGAACTTGATAAAAACATACGTAAAAGAAACCAAGCACTGCTTTGGTTAATCTTTCAAGAATACTTTTACTTAAAACGAAATGAAATTGAGAAGATTTTTGAAAATTTACAAAAAATAACAAATTTTAAATTTTATAAGAAAAGTTCAATTTATAGCTTAATATCAAAGTTAGATAAAAATTCAGTTCTTGATGATTATTTAAACTCCAATTCCACATTAATTGAATCAGGCGATATATTAATAATTAAAAAACAAAATATCATAAATGAAAATTATATAAAGATAGACATTTCAGACACAACATTTAATTTAGAGGTAAAATACAACCTCACTAATTTAATAAACAATGAAGACAATGAAGATAAAAAGAAAAAGAAAAAGAAAAAGAAAAAGAAAAAGAAAAAGAAAAAGAAAAATAATTATAGAAAAAAAACATTAACCAAACTAAAACTACTATATACGGAAATTTCTGAAGTTACTGAAATAAAAAGAAGCTGGATGATAGATATCATAAGAACTATCTATCCAAATAACAATTCCATATTTAACCCTGACAATATAAACACTCAGTCAGCCTATACAGTAATGGATAGTATAAACGTCGAGTTTGGAACAAACAAACCAAAAACAAACAATGCTATATTCTTAATTAAAAATGATTATGGATTTTACCTCACTATCATAATAGAAAGTTCTTTCTCATCATTTAAAATAGATGAAAAAACATTCGAAAAAACAATCGACAATAAGAATGTATACTTAAATATTTTTAATGATAATATAACAATAGAAAATTTAGACATTAACCTAGAATTAATTAAAAAATCCAGTTACCAGCCAAAATCAGATAAGAAAAAAACAATCAGGATAATACCTAAAAACATAAAAAAAATTGAAATTTAACGACATGCCGACCGTATGAAAATTTAACGGTCGGCAGTCGGTAAATGCGGTGAAATTTATTTTTTACCGCTTTACATCTTCTATCACTTAATCGTCATCACTCCCCAACACATAACCCAATGTCCCACCAACTAATGCACCAGTCGCCATTCCGACTGGGCCAAAGATACGCCCAATGACCATTCCTGTTGCAGCACCTTCCATTGCACCTTTACTTGATGGCTTGATTTCATAACGTGTTTCATTTTTATCTTGAGTCACAACAACCGAAGCTGTTAATGACCGACCAATTTTACTCATGCTATTTACCTCTTTTACTCACGGGTGACGTATCCGTGAGAGCTTGTCTTAAAACGAAAAACGCCAGCCCATTAACTCTTGTCACTGGTGGGCTAATGGACTGGCGCAAATTATGGTGTCGACCATGACTGTTACTCCTGTCACGCTCTGGTCTTTTACTTTCTCATTGGTTTTCTGCTGCTACTTTGATTTCGTCAAACACCTCCATCTCTACATAAGCCACAAAGTTGCGTTCCCACATTTGATAGAACTCTATAACTCGGCTATCTGTTATTAGTTCTTCCCAACTGTATAAAACGCTTGCTCGATTATTATCAAAGTCAAAATCAACTTCCTTAGCCAGCTCAGGGTAAGGATGTCCAACATAACTAAAGTCCGTGATGTAACTGAAATGCCATTGACGATTTTCCTGCTCGATTCGAATTTCAACAGGAGCCAGCCACCACTTTCAGCACTGTATCCAGTGTCACGAAAGTTAAAGGTTAATGCTGACGTTGATGTGGTAGGTAAATCATGTTGGGTAGCTATGTGTTGTAATTTCTGCTGCAAATCTACTGTTACAGGCAGCAGCAATCGCTCAACGTTAAATGTTAAGTGCATACATTTTCTCTTTAGATTTTGGTGTGGAAGGTACTCAGCGAACGTGAGTGGTATGAATGGTATTGATGTGAGTTATTTCAGATTAAGCAGTGTGGTTTTTCGCTCCTCATAATCTGCCGACAATTTATGAATGAATACACTCTTTTCAGATTGTGTAAGCAAGCCAATTTCATCACTTCGTAACACGGCAGCAAGAAAGGCTGCATTATTCGTGCTACCACCTTTAAATACCGATTTTAAAAGGCTGCTCTTTCATTGCATCAAGCACTTCAACAATGGCATTCACTGAAATCCATTCTTTAGAGTGTAATCCGCCCCCCTCATTACCACTTAAACGAATGTGAAGTGATCCATCATCATCTTGAGCGGCAATCTGGTAGAACACATGGTTTTGCGTCTTAGGGCTTAGTTTTAGAGCTTTACCATTTTCGACAATTAATGTGTAACCCAGTAGATGTTTATCAATGGCTGGTACTTCAGGATTTACTTCCTTTGATACGGTTTCATCAATCTCAACGTTATCTTGTGTGGCTTCCATTTCTAGCGCATCAATTTCAGCCACGTTATTTTTCAGTGCTACATCGTTTTTCTTTTTGTTTGACATGGTACTTCTCCTTAGTTATCTAGGTGGGTTTTCAATTCATTTACGATATGGGTTTGGCTCGATTTTGGCGCAAATACATAACAACCACCGCCATCACTGTTAAAAATGGCAAGTGCAAGCAAGTAGCTATCACTAATAGCATCAACGAACTCAGGATAATTTTTTACAAAACGCAGCATCGATTGATCAGCTTCATCTTCCATGCTTAATGTCTCATCGCTATCACTTGGCTCGATATAGTAGAGCGTGGTATTAATTTCATTCCATACGTCTTGTGCTGATTCAATATAAAAATCAAACGGCTCAATAAGGTGATGTATTAACGCTTGTTCAATGTCGGGAGCTAACCCTAGGCGAGCAATATCATGAATTTTTTTAATTAGTTTCATTTCATTTTCTCCAGATACAAAAATGCCCCATGCTCGTAATGAACATGGGGCAATATTTAGGTTAATAGATTGTGCTACTTATCCGTGTCTAATGGGTTGTAATCCGTGATAAGGCTTGATAATCGTTGTGATGTTTCTCGTTGTTTACCCTCACTTAGCTTTGCATAACGTAAGGTGCTTTCGATGCAACGATGGTTTAGTAATTTCTGCACTGCACTGATGTCTGCACCATTAGAAATCAGATTACTGGCTACAGAATGTCGAGCCGTATGTAACACGACTTCATCAGGGTTATTAATGTTAGCTCGTTGCTTAATGACTTCGTAAGCGTATTGAGGACGGCTTATCGGCTTACCGATAATGTTACCTGCAAACACATAAGGATTAGTGGTAATACGAGGAATGGATTTGAATTTATCGATCATGTACTCAGATAGATAAATGATATGGGATGTCCCATTTTTAGTCCGTGGTATTTTCATAACACCTTGCACTAAATCTAACTCTTCCCACTTACGCAACCGCAATTCTGATTCACGACAACCGATCAGAAACAGCAAGGCAATAAATGCCCCTGTACTTTTGCAGTCATAAGCGAGCGCAGCTCTGATGATTCGTTTAGTTTCAGCCACATCACAATAACGGGTTCTTGCATTGTTCTCTGGTAGCAGTGAAACACGTTCAGCAACATTAGGTATGTCTAATAGCTGTGTCGCTAATTTCCCAACAGTCTTGAGTAATGCCGTTACTCTGTTACACGTTGCAGGAGCATAGGCTTTTCGCAATTTAGTCTCATTGTTCATGGCTAACTGAATTTGCAGCACATGAGTTGCATTCAAATCGCTGTACTTGAGGTGGGCTATCTTATGACAGTGATCATTAAATCGCTGCATATCGTCTTTCCATGTCCGTTTACGTTTCTTCGCTAACGGCAAGTAAGTCTGGTGAAAGAACTCACCCACAGTTGGCATTGCTTTAACCATATCCCGTTCTTGCTTTGGATCTTGTCCTTGTGCAATTTGAGCTTTGTACTGGCGAGCAATCTTCCTAGCCATTGTTAGGTCTACATCTGGAAAGCGACCAATAGCGATACTTTTCTTTTTGCCATTAAATTGATAACGCAGTAAGAAGCGTTTGCTATCAGTTTTACCTGATAAGCATTTTAAGCCAATGACTTCGGTATCGGAAAACTCTAACTCAGTGGATGGTGAATCAGATGGGTTACGTGGAAGGGATTTGAGGTTGGTAGTAGTAAACTTAAATTTCTTCTTCATGCTAACTCCAATTTCGGTAGCAATATCAAAGAAGTAATATGTGCTTGAAATTGGAGTTATGACGGCCTTGAGTATTTAGTAAAAATATTTTTTAGGTGTAATTGTCGTCAGACCATCATTATATAATTGAACAAATTCTTTTGCTTTCCTTACACTACCAGGATTAATTAAAAGGTCAAAAGCTGCTATAATAGATAAAATACCGAAAAACATGCTAATCAAAGCCCATACAAAATTATACGTGAGATATTCATTATTAAATAGACCATTATATGAAAAGTAATAACATATATAGAATAATACGAAACTAGAAATACAACAAATTAGATACAGCAAAAAATAATAAGTAGAAATTCTTAAAGAATATAACAATGTATATTCTTTTTTCATTTTCACTCCATTCCCATCAAAAATAATAAAATTAACAGACTGTCTATACATATCAAAAAGTTTTAGACTATTTTCATTTTCAAAGAGCTGAACTATTTGAGAATATTTAATGTTTATTTTATAAATTGACTTAATTGTGTTCTCAACAATAAATCTTGTAGACACTAAATCACTATCTTTAAAGCAGTTATGTATTAACTCGTATCGTTTTATTTTAAATACTCTATGCGAGTCAAATGCTTTAAATAAGAAGGTACATATCCAACCAAAAAATGATATTAATAATGGAATTGACAACCAACTCCAATTCCAATCCCAATTAGCCAGCATTTAATATTCCTGTTAAATAAAGTAATGTAATAGTTTTCTTATGATACAGTGCAAATTTAACTAAAAGAAAGAAATTATGAACACTACCAATTTACCAGACCAGTTCAGGAACCCACTCTCCATCCACTCATGCCAATACTCGCATAATAGCCTGCTAATTTCTCAGCCGTACCAGAAAGCCTTAAACGTACTAACAAGTGACAGGCACAGAAACTCTTTAGCTAAAGACCAGATATAGACCGGAGCGTCAAAAATTGGAGTTTTAATGAAAGGAATTGAGTTGAGTAATGGGAGGCTTAAACCCGCTTCCTTTGATTGATGACAAGGTGAAAGCGAATCTAAGGTATTGATTATGCTAGATACAACAAAGCCCCAATCTTTCGATTGAGGCTTTGTTTGAAATTTGGTGCCCGAGGACGGACTTGAACCGTCACTCCCGAAGGAAACGGATTTTGAATCCGTCGTGTATACCAATTTCACCACTCGGGCTGATGTCGGCTATTATACGTATACAATGCTGCTAGGCAAGCATTTATCGTTTAAAAATCAGTTCAAAGCGATTAAATGGTAATTTTTTATCCAACCCGCACTTTATTGTAGATAAACAAGTCGTTGACGAGAGTTATTCATTACACATTCTGTAGCAATATCAGACATTCTCTGCCCTATCTTTTGCTGTTACACTCCCCCTATAAATGGATAAACTAGCCAAACTCGGATGTTCTATGACAAAGTCAGCACAACATAATACAACCCCACAATACCCTACTTTATTTCGTCGCTTTGCCGCATGGTTTTATGATGCGCTAGTCGTTGCTGCCATCTTAATGCTCGCTGGCGGTATAGCTATGGCACTGATCGCTCTACTACTTCATTTTGATATTCTTGATATTTCTGGTCATGAAGATGTAAGTGCCTACTTAACATTACATCCTTTGGCTAGCTCTATTTACACAGGTTACTTAGCTGCCGTGATTATTGGTTTCTATACCTACTTTTGGACACATGGCGGACAAACACTAGGAATGCGAGCATGGAAACTCAAGCTACAAAATAAAGATGGTTCATCACTGACTACAACTCAAGCGTTGATCCGTGCCACTACATCTGCGTTCGGTTTAGGTAATTTCATGGCTTTCAATACCAAGCGTCGAGCGTTACAAGATGTCATGGCTGAATGTGAAATGATCGTCACCAAAGACATTCGTTAACCAATAAAAAAGGAGCCTTGAGGCTCCTTTCTTTGTTTTAAAGTTTACGTCTTAACAAATAAATCGTAATAAATAGGAAGACTAAACTTGGCCCTAATGCACCGATAATGGGTGGTAGTCGATATACCAAGATCATCGGACCAAAGACCTGATCTGAAATATAAAAAGCAAAACCAAAAATCACACCAGATAAAACACGAGCGCCCATCGTCACACTTCGTAGTGGACCAAAGACAAACGAGAGTGCTAACAGCATCATTACTGCAATAGAAAACGGCTGTAGTGCTTTACGCCAAAATGCCAGTTCATAACGAGACGCATCTTGTTTCGACTCTTTTAAGTAGCTGACATAGTTATAAAGGCCAGATAACGGTAACTCTTCTGGTTTCACTGTTACAACCGCTAGCTTATCTGGCGTCATTGTGGTGTCCCACTTCATTGATGCCACATGACTATTAGTTAACTTACTATTACCTGCAGTATCAGTGATCGTCACATCATGCATTGTCCAGCCCGTCGATTGATCATAACTCGCGGTTTTCGCTGACGTAACATCTTCAAGTTTACCTTTATTATCAAACTTCCAGATATTAACAACATCAACTTTATTCAGATCGTGAACACGTCCCATGTAAATAAAGTCGTTATCGTTTTTCGCCCATACACCACTTTGCGCAGCAATAACACTGCCGCCATATATCCAAGCAGAACGATATTCACGAGCCATTTTCTGCGCTTGAGGTGCGCCCCACTGACCTAGTAATACCACGATGATCATCATAGGCACGGCTGTCTTTAACGTCGACAGACCAATATCTAGTTTAGAGAAGCCTGATGCTTGCATCACCACTAGCTCAGAGCTTGATGCCAAGATACCTAAGCCAATTAACGCGCCTAGTAATACCGCCATTGGAAAAAACATGATGATATCTTGCGGCATTGATAACAATACGAAATACAACGCTTTTAACAGATCATAGCTGCCTTGCCCTACTTTACGCAGCTGCTCAACATATTTAATGATCGCAGACAAACCAACTAACGTTGATAACGTCAAGGCTGACGTTGCAATGATCGTTCGACCTATATACCAGTCGAGAATTTTAAACATTAACTGCGTCTCCGTAATTTATCTTTAAGGCGTCGAACAGGCATAGAATCCCAACTATTTAAGCCAAGTGCCACCAGCAAGGTTGCAATATTAATCGGCCACATTCCAATACCAGATGGAATAATGCCATCTTCTATCGCTGATTTTGCTGATGAGATCGCTAAGAAATACGCTAAATAAATCAGCACCGCTGGCGCTAATTTAGCAAATCGTCCTTGGCGAGGGTTGACCGCAGACAGTGGTACAACAATCATCACTAATAGCGGAATACATAAGATCAAAGAAAAACGCCATTGCAATTCAGCTTTTGCGGCAAGGCTACCCTCTTTCATTAAATCAAAAGTTGGTATCGCCTCCCAATCACGATTGCCTTGCTTCACTTCACGTTGACCAATTAAGGCTTGGTAATTATTGAAATGTGTAATGGAGTAATTTAATTGGGTAGGGATACCTTCATAGCGGGTACCGTCATTAAGCTCTAGCATTTGACGGCCATCAGGTTGCTCGGTGATCAAGCCACGATCAGCGACCATCACACTAGGTTGTAAGCTCTCTGTCGCTTTTAATTGGGCAATGAAGACTTTACTTAATTTTGAGCCTTTCTCGGTAATGTCATCAACAAACACCACGCCTTTACCATCAGGGGTATCTTGGAACCTCCCTTTCACCAGCATATTTATGCCAGGCCCAGCTTTTGCCTTCTCCATTACTTGCTCAACATGATCTTGTGACCAAGGAGCGAGCCATAACGCATTCACAGCAGCAATTGAACCAGTGATGATGGCTAAGGCTAAAGCTGATTGAAGCAATAGCTTGTTACCCATCCCCGTCGCATTCATTACTGTGATTTCACTTTCCGCGTAAAGGCGACCGAAAGTCAGCAGTATGCCAATGTAAAGACTTAAGGGGAGCATTAATAATGCCATTGAAGGAATAGATAATCCCATCAAGGTCATAATGAGATCACTCGGGATCGAGCCATCGCTTGCATCGGCTAAAATACGAATAAACTTTTGGCTAATAAAGACAAGGAAAAGAACAAAAAGTACCGCAATTTGGCTCTTTAATGTCTCTCTCGTCAAATACCTAACAATAATCACGCGTTATATTCCCATAGAAAACTTGTTTTTTTGATGGAATCACTATAGTTTTTCGTTAAATCAGTTATTTTTTTATCTTTCAGCTAAATGAAAGACCGCATTCTAAGCGTATACCGAAATCTCGGTAGAGCAAACAAGTGTGGTATTATCCAACATTTAGCGTTAATTGTCTTTATTAGGATGTTAGGAGTACGCATGGAGTTCAGTGTAAAAAGCGGCAGCCCCGAGAAACAGCGTAGTGCTTGTATTGTCGTTGGCGTCTTTGAACCACGTCGCCTCTCTCCAATCGCGGAACAGCTAGATAAAATCAGTGATGGTTATATTAGCTCCTTACTGCGTCGCGGCGACCTTGAAGGTAAGCCAGGGCAAATGCTCTTACTACACCATGTACCAAATGTACTATCAGAGCGTGTGCTTCTGGTTGGTTGTGGTAAAGAACGTGAACTTGATGAACGCCAATATAAGCAGATCATCACCAAAACAATCAGCACCTTAAATGAAACAGGTTCAATGGAAGCCGTTTGCTTCTTAACTGAACTGCATGTTAAAGGTCGTGATACTTACTGGAAGGTACGTCAAGCGGTTGAAACCACCAAAGACAGCCTATATACCTTCAATCAGTTTAAGAGCAACAAACCTGAAACTCGTCGCCCACTGCGCAAATTGGTATTTAATGTACCAACTCGCCGTGAATTATCTTTAGGTGAGCGTGCTATTTCTCACGGCTTAGCTATTGCTTCAGGTGTGCGTGCAAGTAAAGACTTAGGTAATATGCCGCCGAACGTGGCAAACCCAGCTTACCTTGCGTCGCAAGCTCGTCGTCTTGCTGATGATTTTGAAACAGTTTCAACTAAAATCATCGGTGAGCAAGAAATGCAATCTCTTGGTATGACATCATACCTCGCGGTTGGTCGTGGCTCGAAGAACGAAGCCATGATGTCAGTTATCGAATATAAAGGTAACCCAGATCCAGAAGCAAAACCGATTGTCCTAGTTGGTAAGGGCTTAACGTTTGATTCAGGCGGTATCTCTATTAAGCCTGGCGCACAAATGGATGAGATGAAGTACGACATGTGTGGTGCTGCATCTGTTTTTGGCGCAATGAAAGCGCTTGCTAAGCTAAACTTACCAATTAACGTGGTAGGTGTGTTAGCGGGCTGTGAAAATATGCCAGGTGGTAACGCTTATCGTCCCGGCGACATCTTAACTACCATGTCAGGTCAAACCGTTGAAGTATTAAATACTGATGCTGAAGGCCGTTTAGTACTGTGTGATGCACTAACGTACGTTGAACGTTTTGAACCTGAATGTGTTATCGATGTAGCAACCCTAACAGGTGCTTGTGTTGTCGCACTGGGTAATCACATCAGTGGTTTAATGGGTAACCATAATCCACTTGCTCACGAAATCATTAATGCTTCTGAGCAATCAGGCGACCGCGCTTGGCGTTTACCAATGAGTGACGAATACCAAGAGCAAATCGCGAGCCCATTTGCAGATATGGCAAACTTGGGTACTCCAGGTGCAGGTACGATCACTGCGGGTTGTTTCTTATCTCGCTTTACTAAGAAATACAACTGGGCACACCTTGATATCGCAGGTACAGCTTGGAAAGGCGGTGCAGCGAAAGGTTCAACAGGTCGACCTGTCCCTCTACTTGTCCAATTCTTGTTAAACCGAGCTGGCCAAGAGGTTGTCGAGTAAAAGACATCGAAAAGGGCCGCAAGGCCCTTTTCTTTAGGAACAAAAACCATGACTCATGCTACGTTTTATATAATCGATGATAAGCAAGAAAGTGCTGATACAGATTTTCAGTGCCATTTTGCCTGTCATCTAGCAGCCATGAGTTACCGACAAGGCAATAAAGTTTATCTTCTTGCCGCAAATAAACAGCAAGCAGAACAAATAGATGAATATCTATGGCAACAAGATCCCGACAGTTTTGTTCCTCACAATCTCGTCGGTGAAGGCCCTAATGGTGGCTCTCCCGTTGAGATTGGCTGGGCAACATTGCGTCATACAGGGCATCGTGCCACGCTAATTAATTTAGCGGAAACTGCACCAAATTTTGCCGTAACCTTTGCACAAGTGGTAGACTTCGTTCCTTGCG
The DNA here is from genome assembly GCF_030685535.1 of Photobacterium leiognathi. Classification (NCBI taxonomy): domain Bacteria; kingdom Pseudomonadati; phylum Pseudomonadota; class Gammaproteobacteria; order Vibrionales; family Vibrionaceae; genus Photobacterium; species Photobacterium leiognathi. Next base: position 2,824,853 of record NZ_CP131601.1, read on the forward strand.
ACGAAAAGCTCAAGCAGTTAGCGCGCGAGCGTTACAAGGCATATCGCCTTGCAGGCATTCAAATTACGACTGCCGCTGCTACTGAGACGCCCTAAATTCCACATAGATTCCTTCTAAGAGCGCTATGGAAAAGACATACAACCCACAATCAATTGAACAAGCGCTATATCAGCGCTGGGAAGAGGCTGGTTACTTTAAGCCTCATGGTGATACATCTAAAGATGCTTACAGCATTATGATCCCACCACCAAACGTCACTGGTAGCCTACACATGGGCCACGCGTTCCAGGATACCATCATGGATACCCTGATCCGTTGTGAGCGTATGAAAGGTAAAAACACCTTATGGCAGGTTGGTACTGACCACGCAGGTATTGCTACCCAAATGGTTGTGGAGCGTAAGATTGCTGCTGAAGAAGGCAAAACTAAGCACGACTACGGTCGTGATGCTTTCATCGACAAGATCTGGGAATGGAAAGGCGAATCTGGTGGCACAATCACTAAACAGCTTCGTCGTCTTGGTGCATCAGTAGACTGGGATCGTGAGCGCTTCACGATGGATGATGGTCTATCAAATGCCGTACAAGAAGTATTCGTTCGTTTATACGAAGACGATCTTATCTACCGCGGTAAGCGTCTAGTTAACTGGGATCCTAAGCTACACACTGCGATTTCAGATCTAGAAGTAGAAAATAAAGACACCAAAGGCCACATGTGGCACTTCCGCTACCCACTAGCAGATGGCGTGAAAACAGCAGACGGTAAAGACTACATCGTTGTTGCAACCACACGTCCTGAAACCATGCTAGGTGATACTGGTGTTGCTGTGAACCCAGAAGATCCACGTTACATGGATCTGATTGGTAAAGAGATCATTCTACCTATCGTAGGCCGTCGTATTACTATCGTTGGTGATGAACACGCTGACATGGAAAAAGGCACAGGTTGTGTGAAGATCACCCCTGCGCACGATTTCAACGACTACGAAGTAGGTAAGCGTCATAGCCTACCTATGATCAACATTCTAACTTTTGACGCTAACATTCGTGACGCGGCAGAAGTATTTAATACAAACGGTGAGCCAAGCGACGCATACAGCGCGGAGCTACCTGCGAAATACCACGGTATGGAGCGTTTCGCTGCACGTAAAGCTATCGTTGCTGAGTTCGATGAACTAGGTCTTCTAGAAGAGATCAAAGATCACGACCTACAAGTACCATACGGCGACCGTGGTGGCGTGGTTATCGAACCAATGCTAACTGACCAATGGTACGTACGTACTGCACCGCTGGCGAAACCTGCGGTAGAAGCGGTTGAAAACGGTGACATCAAATTTGTACCTAAGCAGTACGAAAACATGTACTTCTCTTGGATGCGTGACATTCAAGACTGGTGTATCTCTCGTCAACTTTGGTGGGGTCACCGCATCCCAGCATGGTACGACAACAACGGTAATGTTTACGTAGGTCGTACAGAAGAAGAAGTGCGTGCAAACAACAACCTTGCACCTGTTGTGGTTCTTCGCCAAGACGATGACGTATTAGATACATGGTTCTCTTCTGCACTATGGACATTCGGTACGCAAGGCTGGCCTGAAAACACTGCAGATCTTCAAACGTTCCACCCTTCAGATGTATTGGTGACAGGCTTTGACATCATCTTCTTCTGGGTTGCACGTATGATCATGATGACCATGCACTTCTGTAAAGATGAAGACGGCAAAGCTCAAGTACCATTCAAGACAGTTTACGTAACGGGTCTGATCCGTGATGAAAACGGCGATAAGATGTCTAAGTCTAAGGGTAACGTACTTGACCCAATCGACATGATCGACGGTATTGATCTTGAATCTCTGGTTGAGAAGCGCACTGGTAACATGATGCAGCCTCAACTTGCAGCGAAGATCGAAAAGAATACCCGTAAGACATTTGAAAATGGTATCGAACCATACGGTACAGACGCACTACGTTTCACCCTAGCAGCAATGGCTTCAACAGGCCGTGACATCAACTGGGATATGAAGCGTCTTGAAGGTTACCGTAACTTCTGTAACAAGCTATGGAACGCAAGCCGTTACGTACTGATGAACACAGAAGATCAAGATTGTGGTTTTGCTGCAGGTAGCGAGCTTGAATACTCTCTAGCTGATAAGTGGATCGAATCTCAGTTCGAGCTAGCAGCAAAAGAATTCAACGCACATATCGACAACTTCCGTCTAGATATGGCAGCGAATACGCTATACGAATTCATCTGGAACCAATTCTGTGACTGGTACCTAGAGCTGACTAAACCAGTTCTATGGAAAGGCTCTGAAGCACAACAACGTGCAACGCGCCGTACCCTAATCACAGTCCTTGAGAAGACACTACGTCTTGCTCACCCAGTACTACCTTACATCACTGAAACTATCTGGCAGAGCGTGAAGCCGCTAGTAGACGGTGTTGAAGGTGACACTATCATGCTACAAGCTCTACCTCAGTACGATGAAAACAACTTCGACGCTGAAGCTCTAGCTGATATCGAGTGGGTGAAAGGCTTTATCACTAGTATCCGTAACCTACGTGCGGAATACGATATTGCGCCAAGCAAACCACTTGACGTAATGCTAAAAGCGGCTGATGAAAAAGATGCAGCACGCCTTGAAGCTAACCGTACAGTGCTAATGTCGCTAGCAAAACTAGAGTCACTAAACGTACTAGAAGCTGGCGCAGAAACACCAGCATGTGCAACAGCACTGGTAGCGAAATCTGAGCTAATGATCCCAATGGCAGGCCTAATCAATAAAGATGCAGAGCTTGCACGTCTAGCGAAAGAAATCGCCAAGACTGAGGGTGAAATCAAGCGTATCGAAGGTAAGCTAGGTAACGAAGGTTTCGTTGCTAAAGCGCCAGAAGCAGTTATCGCTAAAGAGCGTGAGAAGCTTGAAGGCTACCAAGAAGCACTTGCTAAACTTGCTGAGCAAAAAGAAACTATCGCTGCGCTATAATCTGCACCAATAATTTCTATTGATAAAAACCGATGGCTTAGGCTGTCGGTTTTTTTATATCTCCAATTTGCTACCTTGGAATAGATAATAGCTTTTACCTATTAGTAGAATATAAATTAACGAATTTAGTTATTGATGTTTTTTCATGATAATGACTTCATCGAATTGAGGATCAGATTATGAAAAAGACAATCAGTTTTGCCGCCATCCATTTTACTGTTGCTTTTACAGTGGCTTACCTTCTTACAGGCGACATTATTATTGGTAGTTTAATCGCAATGATCGAGCCTATGGTTAACACCGTAGCCTTCTATTTCCATGAAAAAGTATGGCAAAGCAAAACACTTAAACAGTCACGCTTTAGCACACCAATTCGTAAAACTGTTAGCTTTGCCATTGTTCATTTCAGCGTTGCATTTAGCGTAGTGTACTTACTAACTGGCGACGTTCTTATTGGTAGCTTAATGGCAATGATTGAGCCTGCGATTAATACCATGGCCTACTACTTCCATGAGCGTGTGTGGCAACGTAAAGACAATAGCCAAGAAGAGAAACACCAACACACATGGTTAGACGCAATGGCTTGTCAGCACTAATATCAGCATCATTACCATAAGTTAGGTTGACATTGTTGTAGGCTGCAACTAATTTAATTGCGTAGTGCAATTACACTCAAGGATGGATCATGCAGCCACAACAACTTCGTCAACTCTCTCGGCAATTAGTCCGTCAATTAGGCATGCTCAATAGCCAATGTGGACAACTCGCCTTAACCCCAGTGCAAGCACATACCTTGATTGAACTTGAGCAAGGCCCTTGCACAGTCAATCAAATGGCTGAGCGACTACGAGTTGATAAATCCAATGCCAGCCGTAATCTTGCTATGTTGCTCAATCAAGGACTTATTGATTCAGTCCCAAATCCTGACGACAAACGTAGCCAACTGTCTCAACTTACCTCAAATGGTAAACGCACTCTCACCGCCTTGCACCACCAACTCGATCAAGATACCCAAGCGATTTTAGATCAGCTTGATCAAGACGAAATCGACCAACTCGAAAGTAGTTTGCTCCGTTACTACAAAGCGCTAACGATCACAGAACATCAACAAGGTTATACGATAAGAGCAATCACACCGCTGGATAATGCCGCCGTTGCAGCGCTTATTCGTCGGGTATCAGCAGAATATGGATTAACACCTGATAAAGGTTTTAGTGTTGCCGATCCCCACCTTGATGATCTGTGTCAGCACTACCAAACAGCGAATAGCCGCTATTGGGTGATAGAAAAAAATAATCGGATTTTAGGCTGTGGTGGAATCGCACCGTTAGCGGGTGATACACAGTGGAGTGAGCTACAAAAAGTCTTTTTCTTACCCGAACTCAGAGGCAAAGGACTCGCACGAACACTGACCGTTAAAGCGTTAAAGTTTGCCAGAGAAAACGGCTTTAAAGGCTGCTATTTAGAAACCACAGAAGTATTAAAAGAAGCAGTGAAACTCTATCAATCTCTGGGCTTCGTTGATATTCCTACCGCATTAGGCAGTACCGGGCATGATGCTTGTGAAATTCACATGCTAAAAACCTTCTAACCCGTTATTAAGGTGTAAGGTTAAGATAATAAAAAAGCCTGCGGAGAGTGACTCAGCAGGCTTTATATTTCTCACAAGTAGTATGAATTAATAACTTTGTTTTAGGTGATAAACACGTAAACCTTGCACTAATTCATCAACACTTGCAGAGCCGATGTATTTCACTTGACGTTGGTGCTCAGGGACAAGAGTGAAACTTGAATCTTCAAAACGCCCTTCCCCTTCAAACTCAAGATGGACATAGAAAGCAGGCTTACTGCTACTTAGCATCACAAAGATCTCACCATGTAACTCTGCTACCTCAAAGCGCAGATCAGGATCTTCTAATTCACACTCTTTCGGCTTGGCTGGGAAGTAGGTATTTTCAATTAACTTCTCGCCATTACGTAAATGTACATGGAAGAAACCTTCTGTCTCGTGTCCCTCAAGATCTTCATTCAACCACTCCCACGTCACTTTCGTGCTATCTGGGTTTAAGAACTCTGAAATCGGTTCACGATATAAGATCTCACCTGCCCAACTTTGCCATACTACTTCACCTTTCAGCTCGGCACTGTCACGACCATCGTTGATCAAATGCAGTTTCACCCCTTGTTCATCACGAATAAAGGTCGCCATTTGCTGATCAAAGAAACGACGCACATGGTAATGCAACTGCTTCCAACGACCACTGTATTCCAGTGATGACCATGAACTTACTGACCAACAATCATTTAATTGCCAGTATAAAATGCCACGGTTCGTTGGCTTATGAGCACGCCAGTATTCCACTGCAGTTTTGATCGCCATCGCCTGTTGTACCTGCGATAAGTACAGCATATTAACGAAACCATTAGGAAAGCGGAAATAGCGGGTAAACATCTCAGTGATGATTGAGTTACCACGGCTGTTTTTCTGGTGACACTCAAAACTTGGTGAGGTGATGTTCCAGTCTTGCTCTGGTGCAAACGTCTTCACTGTAGGCAGAGATGACTATGATTGAAAGCCAAACTCAGAGCAGAAACGTGGAGTAACACTTTGGTACGCTTCTAAGTCTTTACCTGAATGCCACACATCCCAAAAATGCATATCACCACGTTTATCGTCATGCCAAGCATCACCAAAATCTAACTCACCGTTACATGGCGAACTCGCCCAGAAACGACGAGAAGGATCTTCTTGCTCAACCACTTCAGCTAATGCGCGATTTAAGCGATCGTAGTTCACCAAGTATTTCTCACGATTTTGACGAGACTCTGGGTACCAGCTGATTGCACCGATTACTTCGTTATCACCACACCATAGCGCAAGGCTGGCGTGATCTTTTAGACGACGCACCTGATATTCCACTTCTTGACGCACTTCTGCCACAAAGTCAGGGGTTGATGGATATAGCGCACAGGCAAACATAAGATCTTGCCATACTAAGATCCCAAGCTCATCACATAGCTCATAGAAGATGTCTTTTTCATACATGCCACCACCCCATACGCGTAGCATGTTCATATTGGCGGCAACCGCATCTTCTAACAGTGAACGGTAACGTTCATCAGTCATACGCGCAGGCATCGCATCCATTGGGATCCAGTTTGCACCACGAGCTGAAATATCAACATCGTTCACTTTAAAGACCATACTTTGGCCTAGCTCATCATCTTCAGTGATCAACTCAAGCTTACGCAGACCGATCTTCTTGTCGATCTTACTACCATCGGCTTCAATTTTAAGATCGTATAGGCGTTGTTTACCGTAACCTGCAGGCCACCAGCGACGAGGCTCAACAATACGGAATAACACACAAGCTTTGGTTGCATCACGATCAAGCGTTAACTGGAAGGTTTGATCATCAAACGTGACGGCAGCTGTCGCTAAACCTTTATCTGACACCACTTCATAGTTAAGCGTAACGGAAAGCTCACACTCTTGCTCTAACCATTTTTGCTTAGTACTGATATGACTAATACGAACATGCTCAATTGGCTGTAATTCAATATCGCCATATACCCCTAATACAGATAAACAAATACCCCAGTCCCAACCCGCATGACATTGGGTTTTACGCAAGGTATTCATATGTGGAATTTGGTTGTTTCCTTCCGCCCATGGCACTGGAAATGGCAATTTATCAGCACGCTTTTTAGCAGCAAGATCGGCACGATGTAATACGATTTCAATACGGTTACTGCCTACTTGCAGACAACTTAATACATCTACTTTGTGGCGCATAAACATATTATTGAAATCAGCCACGGTGTGACCGTTTAAACGAATTTCAGCCACGGTATCAAGGTGATCCATCACTAAATCCATCGCATTACAGGCTAACTGTGCTTCGGTTAAGTCGAACTGTCGACTTACGATCCAGTCGCATTCCCCAACCCATTGGACTTTCTTTTCATTAGTTGCCCAGTAAGGATCCGGGATCTCACCTGCAGCAAAAAGTGCAGAATGAACATCACCTGGTAAATCAATATGCAGATCTTGTAAAGCCGCTCGCTGAACACAGGTTAATTGCCATTGACCATTAAGCGAAATTGTCATCATAACTCCAGCACTGAGTACACTCAGTAAGCTTGATAATAAAAAAGGTATATCTACGCAGTTTTTCAATAACACACTGTGATCATTATTAAAATTTGATCATTAAGCAGAATAAAAAGTGCGAGTCCCCACAGCTAAAAGGCGAAAAAGCCAGCAAAAATGCTAGCTTTTTTATTATTCGTCTATTTTTAACGATTATTCTTCGTCGTCGTACTCTTCATCATCGTCTTCACCAGACTCGAAGTAAGTACCCCAACCGTCGTAATCGATCTTGTGTTTTTCAGCAAGTTTGATCAACTTCTCAGCTTGTTCATCGATCAATTCAGCTTTTAGTGCCGATTCCATTACCGCGTCAAAGCAAACAACCTTACCGCCGCCATCTTCTGGATCTAACTCAAGCTCTTCAGCTTCTAGTACTTCAAAACCAAGTTTAAATGCTTCTACAGCTGCACCTTCTAGCTCTTCAAATGTATCAGCTGAAAAATGGTGCTCAATCGTATAAAGAGCATCTGGCTCACTGCCATCTTCAAGTAGTGCGGCAATAATTTCGCGCGTTTCTTCTTTTTGCTCTTCGATTAGTTCTGCATAAGACATGGGTTCACTCCAACTGTGGAATCAATTTGCTGGCAAATATCGCATGGTTTGCACTCAATTACCACCTGTTAAAACACCACCACTGACAATTCCCTAAATAGCCTTTGTTATCCCACTGTGTTGGACTGCCTATAAGCCATGCTCAAGCTCAATTAAAGTAAATAAAATTGCTTAATAAGCGAACAAGTATTCACAACAAGCTAATAATAAGATAAACATAACGTAACATTATTAAATATCGAGCACCTAGGGATGACAGGTCGCATTCGATGTAAAGCAGCATAAAATGAACAGAGGGAACTCGTATGGCTTTTAATCTTCGTAACCGTAACTTCCTTAAATTACTCGATTTTACTCCTCGTGAAATTCAACACCTGCTCGAACTCTCCGCTGAATTAAAGAAAGCGAAATATAATGGCTATGAACAGCCACGCCTGACGGGAAAAAATATTGCGCTCATTTTTGAAAAAGCGTCAACGCGTACCCGTTGTGCATTTGAAGTGGCAGCATTCGATCAAGGCGCACGCGTTACATATTTAGGCCCATCGGGCTCACAAATTGGTCACAAAGAATCGATGAAAGACACCGCGCGCGTATTGGGTCGTATGTACGATGGCATTGAATACCGTGGATTTGGTCAGTCTGTGGTTGAAGAGCTAGGGCTATACGCTGGAGTACCAGTCTGGAATGGCTTAACCGATGAATTCCACCCGACTCAAATTCTGGCAGACTTCTTAACTATGCAAGAGCATGGACGTGGCAAACAGCTTCATGAAATCACCTTTGCTTATTTAGGCGATGCACGCAATAACATGGGTAACTCGCTACTTGTCGGTGCGGCAAAAATGGGGATGGATATTCGCCTTGTGGCGCCAAAAGCATTTTGGCCTGAAGCAGAGCTAGTCGCACAATGCCAAGCCATAGCAGCTGAAACAGGGGCGAAAATTACCCTAACAGAGAACGTGCAAGAAGGTGTGCAAGGCTGTGACTTCCTATATACCGATGTGTGGGTATCAATGGGTGAAGCAAAAGAAGCATGGGCCGAGCGTATTAAGCTGATGCTACCGTATCAAGTCAATATGGCGCTGCTCAAAGCAACAGGCAACCCAAATGTGAAATTCATGCACTGTTTACCCGCTTTCCATGGTGAAGACACGGTGATTGGTAAAGAGTTAGCACAAGAATATCCAGAGCTTGCACAGGGTATTGAAGTCACTGATGAAGTGATTGAGTCTAAACATTCCATTGTTTTTGATGAAGCAGAAAACCGTATGCACACCATCAAAGCTGTTATGGTGGCAACATTAGGTCACTAATAACGATAGACAATTGATAGTTTTAGCAAACGCTTGCGTCACTAAAAAATGGCGGTATAATCCTTGCCAATTTGTCTAACACGAGCTAACAAATGAACCTGACAATAACGTTACTAACAACTTATCGTCACCGCTTTTTCACGAAGGTTCGTGTTTCTATTTTTTCAAAAAAAGCCTCCTTTTGTTAAGGAGGCTTTTTTTTGTCTGGAAATCGGCAAATAGCACGGTTTGACCGTTTATTAGCGTTATTTATTTTTATTTTGAGGGAAAGACGCCATGGCTAATTCGCTGTTTAAAAAGCATATTATTTCCATCCCAGAACTAAGCCGCGCCGAGCTTGAACTAATTATCCAAACCGCTGGACAATTAAAAGCCGAGCCAAATCCGGAATTGCTAAAAAACAAAGTTATCGCAAGTTGCTTCTTTGAGCCTTCAACCCGTACTCGCCTTTCCTTTGAAACTGCTGTTCAACGCCTTGGCGGTACAGTGGTAGGTTTTGATACCGCAGGCAATACTTCGCTTGCCAATAAAGGTGAAACCCTGTCTGATTCCGTTCAAGTGATCACCTCTTATGTTGATGCCTTTGTCATGCGCCACCCTCAAGAAGGTGCAGCACGTTTAGCCTCTGAGTTCTCAAATGGTACGCCTGTGATCAATGGCGGTGATGGGGCAAACCAACACCCAACACAAACCCTGTTAGATTTATTCACCATCTATGAAACCCAAGGTACGCTAGATAATATCAACATCGCTTTTGTCGGTGATTTGAAATACGGTCGTACCGTGCACTCTTTAACACAAGCACTATCTAAGTTTGATAACGTGAAGTTCTTCTTTATTGCACCTGAAGTACTCGCAATGCCTGACTATATTTGTGAAGAATTAGATGACGCAGGTATCGCTTACAGCTTGCATAGCGATATGGAAGATGTGATCCCAGAGCTCGATATCCTTTACATGACTCGCGTCCAAAAAGAGCGCTTTGACGAATCTGAGTACGCACATATGAAAGCAGCTTACATCTTAACGGCGAAGATGCTTGAAGGTGCACGTGACAACTTAAAAGTGCTTCACCCTCTGCCACGTGTTGATGAAATTACGGTAGATGTCGATAAAACCAAGCATGCTTACTTCTTCCAGCAAGCAGAGAACGGTGTTTACGCACGTCAGGCACTATTAGCCCTAGTTCTTAACGAAACTTTATAAGCAGGAGCGATGATCATGTCTAAAGAAACCCAACTTAAAGTTGAAGCCATCAAAAACGGCACTGTTATCGACCATATTCCTGCTCACGTAGGCATCAAGGTACTAAAACTGTTTAGCATGGATAATTCAAACCAACGTGTGACTATTGGTCTGAATTTGCCTTCGTCTGCACTTGGTGCAAAAGATCTGATCAAGATCGAAAACGTCTTTATCAATGAAGATCAAGCGAACCAGCTGGCGTTATACGCACCGAAAGCAACAGTCAATCAAATTGAAAACTATGAAGTGGTGAAGAAACTAAACTTATCACTGCCAGATTTTATCAGTGCGGTATTTAAGTGCCCGAACACGAACTGTATTTCACACGGTGAGCCTGTCGATAGTGGTTTTAAAGTATTAACCAAAAAAGCGGACATTCAGCTGAAATGTAAATACTGCGAAAAAGTCTTCTCCCGCGAAATCGTGACCGAGTGCGGCGCTTAACCTCAGTCAATTCTTTTGCCTGCTATGACCGCCATAGCAGGCAATTAATCACATATCATCAACGAGCTTGCTACACAGTCAAAACCTATCTGAAAGTTGATATTAACATTATACATCAATACGTTATGCTAATCACCGTTTAGTGATAACCATCAAGTTTCTTATTCTCCTTAATTGATATTATTTTATTCCCTAAAAGCATTCCCTTTCTTTTGCTTTGCGTCTTACTAGCACAGCCGCACCCAATAACAATAAATATAAGGAGCTGTCCGTGACTGGACATGAATTCCCTAACGCTATTTCCTGTCATTTCAACGATGAAGATATGACTGTTGCCTGTAAACGGCTGTTACAAAAACAAAGTTTTTCCACTCAAGATGATATTCGCCATTCATTAGTTGAGCTTGGCTTTGAAGATATTAGTCAATCTACGGTGTCACGTCTTTTGGCAAAGCTTAAAATCATTAAAGTACCCAATGCTTACGGCAAAAGAGTTTACTGCTTAACCGAAAGTACAGAGCCTGCACACCTGCACGCTGCAATTTCATCGCAAATAGAATCAGTTACCCATAATCAGCTACTCGTGGTGGTAAAAACACGTCCAGGTTGCGCACAACTGGTTGCTAGGATCATCGATCTCCATCCTCATACTACGGTTTTAGGCACCATTGCTGGTAATGACACCATCATGGTTGCACCTCACGATATTCAGCAGATCGGAGAATGTGAAGCCGCGGTCTGTCAGTGCCTAGGCTTAAGATAAAAACCTCGATTACAGCTTGAATATCTCTTACTTTGTCCCCATAACTGTAACAATATCGGTGGCATGCTTAGCATGAATCCACTGTTTGCCTATATTTGCTCACGTTGTATTTACAGCGAATGAGCACAACCTGACAATAAGTAAGGAAAAACAATGACTAAGGTTCTTCACACAGAGCAAGCTCCTGCTGCAATCGGTCCATACGTACAAGGTGTTGATCTTGGCAACATGGTACTAACTTCAGGTCAGATCCCTGTAAATCCAACAACAGGTGAAGTGCCTGAAGATATCGCTGCACAAGCACGTCAATCTTTAGATAACGTTAAAGCTGTTGTTGAATCTTCAGGTCTACAAGTTTCAGACATCGTGAAAATGACGGTTTTCGTTAAAGATCTTAACGATTTCGCAGCAGTTAACGAAGTTTACGGTAACTTCTTCGACGAGCACAATGCACCATACCCAGCACGTTCTTGTGTTGAAGTTGCGCGTCTACCAAAAGATGTGAAAATCGAGATCGAAGCTATCGCTGTTCGTAAATAATCTCGTATTGATGGTGCGCGATTAAACTCATCTGCACCATAAAACAGAGATAAAAAAAGCTGCCATGGTGAACGCCTTGGCAGCTTTTTTATTGTGCGCTATTGATGGCTTATTTAATTGCAAAAGCAAATACTTGGCTAAACCATGCAGTAAATAACTCAGGCTGTGATACTAAAGCTTGCTTAATATCTTCTTCTTTCCACCAGCGATAATCCATCACTTCCTCAGGATTAGGTACAACGCTGATCTCACTAGCATCAGCGACTAAGACATGATCAAGTTCATGCTCAAACAGTTGGTTATCAAGCGTTGCGTGATAGCAAAAGTGACCAATATCGGTCAATGCGTTCACATCAGTGATCCCCATTTCTTCAGCTAATCGACGAATACCCGCTTGCTCTATCGATTCATGTTGACGAGGGTGAGAGCAACAAGTATTAGTCCACAAACCACCGCTGTGATATTTGTGCATTGCACGTTGTTGTAGCAAATATTCTCGACCTGAAGGGGTATTACGGTACAACAGCACCGAAAAGGCCAAGTGCAACGCGCCCTCTTTATGCGCTGCCATTTTTTCTTGCAAGCCTTGGAATTCACCTTGGCTATCAACCAAGATCACATACTCTTCCGTCATTATTCTTTTTCTTCTGTTAGCTATGATTCCCTGTATCTTCAGGGTAATAAAATAAAACAAGGACATGTCATCAACATGTCCTTGTTCATTAAAACTTGGTGTTCTCTATTATTATATTTTAGCGCTTGTTACGCTCATTCGCTTCAGCATTTAGCTCGGCTAACTTCTCTGCCATTAAATCATGACAACGAGTTGATAAGCTGCGAACATCATCTTTGCTTAAGCCATCCGTTGAAACAGGCTTCATTACTTCGACGATAACGACACCATTGTCCCAACGATTTAAGCTTACATTATCAGTAGAGCTACAAACGATAGGCACAACAGGAACATTAGCACCGATAGCTGCATGGAAGGCGCCTGTTTTAAATGGCAATAAGCCACGACCACGCGAACGAGTACCTTCAGGGAACATCCACACTGATACTTTATTTTGTTTGATCTTCTCAACCACTTGGCTAATGGTGCTCACAGCCTTACTGCGATTAGCACGATCAATTAAAATGTTACCTGTGATCCAATACAACTGACCGAATAAAGGGATCCACACAAGACTCTTTTTACCTACCGTCACGGTACGTGGCATGATCGCACCAGATACTGTGAATAAGTCGTAGTTATTCTGATGGTTAGCAATATATACCGCAGAGCCTAGCTCTTCAGCTGCATCATCGGCGTAACGGATCTCTAATTTGATCCCGAGTACGCGTGACATCTTGCTAAATAAGCGTCCAAACGTATAAACATGTTTAGGGTTACGTGGGCTTAATAAACAGTAACCACAGCCACCGATAAACATGACGATGGCAAAAATTGCGACAGCAAAAATCCGCAATAGAAAAATCATTTTAGCTCTCCTCAGCGTACAAGCGTTCGCTAGTATACTCAGCATAAGAGAAAATACACGCTTTATGTGTACGCTTTACCCATTAATTACAATAATGTTAATGGTAAAAACAGGGATAAATAACACAAAAAAAGCCCTCACAAGAGGGCTTTATCTATTCATAAACGCAATCTTTAAGCGTCAGTATCTGAGTCAGAACTAGCGTCTTTTGGTGAGTCAATTTCCATACGTGTTACACGTTGTAAGCCACGTGGTAGCATTGAACCACGACGACCACGCTCACCACGGAAGTTATCTAAATCCGCAGGTTTTAAGCACAGCTTACGCTTACCTGCATGCAATGTGACATGAGTATCTGCACCAATCACCGCAAGATAAGACAAGAACTCTTCTCGAGCTTTAGCACGTGCCGATGGAATATTGATGATCTTGTTACCCTTACCTTTACCCAGCTTTGGTAAATCTTTAATCGGGAACAATAACATACGACCTTCATTAGTGATCGCTAAGATCTCGTCGCTATCAATATTATCAACAGGCTGAGGCGGTAATACAGCTGCATTTTCAGGTACGGTCAATAAGGCTTTACCGCTCTTATTCTTCGATACCATGTCCGTACTCTTACAGATGAAGCCGTAACCTGCATCCGATGCCATTAACCATAGTTGCTCATCTTCCGCCATCAACACTTGGCGCATATTTGTGCCCGGTGTTAAGTTCAAGCGACCTGTAATTGGCTCACCTTGGCTACGTGCTGACGGTAAACTATGAGATTCTAACGCATAGCTTCGACCATCAGATCCTAGGAAGATAGCAGGCTGATTACTCTTACCTCGAGCATGAGCAAGGTAGTTATCACCAGACTTGTAGCTTAACGTGGTTGGGTCAACCTCATGACCTTTCGCATGACGGATCCAGCCTTTATCAGACAGTACAACGGTGATCGCTTCACTTGGAATCAAGTCACGCTCAGTCAGTGCTTTGGCTTCTTCACGCTCAACAAGCGGTGAACGACGCTCATCACCGTACTTTTCAGCATCAGATAGAATTTCTTTTTTGATCAGGGTATTTAGACGACGCTCAGAGCCTAATAACTTCTCTAGCTGCTCACGCTCTTTAGAAAGTTCGTCTTGCTCACCACGGATCTTGATCTCTTCCAGTTTCGCTAACTGACGCAGTTTAATTTCTAAAATCGCATCGGCTTGAATCGCAGATAAATCAAAACGTGACATTAACTCGGCTTTTGGATCATCTTCACTACGGATGATTTCAATCACTTCATCAATGTTTAAGTAAGCAGCCAGTAAGCCTTCTAAAATGTGCAGACGCGCAATCACTTTGTCTAAACGGTATTGCAGACGACGACGCACAGTAGTACGACGGTACTCTAACCATTCAGCAATGATTTGTACTAAACCTTTTACTTGCGGACGACCATCAAGACCAAGCATGTTCAAGTTGGCACGAAAACTCTTTTCTAAATCTGTTGAAGCAAACAGGTGATTCATCAACTGCTCGCAATCAATACGATTAGAACGTGGCACAATCACGATACGAGTGGGATTTTCGTGATCAGATTCATCACGAAGATCTTCCACCATTGGCAATTTCTTCGCACGCATTTGGCTTGCGATTTGCTCAAGTAATTTCGCACCGGATGTTTGGTGTGGC
This sequence comes from Photobacterium leiognathi, assembly GCF_030685535.1. NCBI lineage: Bacteria > Pseudomonadati > Pseudomonadota > Gammaproteobacteria > Vibrionales > Vibrionaceae > Photobacterium > Photobacterium leiognathi. The sequence continues at coordinate 2,840,004 of NZ_CP131601.1, forward strand.
AGCGCAGTAATAACGATATCACCGCTCTCTTTATGCCAAACCGCACGCATTTTAATGCTGCCACGACCGCTCTTGTAGACTTTCTTTAAGTCTGCTTTCGAAGTAATGATTTCCGCTTCTGTTGGGTAATCAGGACCTTGAACAAATTCCATCAGCGCATCAAGATCCGCTTTTGGATTATCAATCATATGTACTGCCGCATTTGCCACTTCACGGGCATTATGCGGTGGGATATCTGTCGCCATACCAACGGCAATACCCGTCACGCCATTAAGCAAAATATGCGGCAGACGTGCTGGCAACATTTTTGGCTCTTGCATGGTACCGTCAAAGTTCGGAACCCAATCAGCCGTACCTTGACCTAGCTCAGAAAGCAGCACTTCAGAAAAACGAGACAAACGTGATTCGGTATAACGCATCGCCGCGAATGATTTCGGATCATCCGGAGCCCCCCAGTTACCTTGACCGTCAACCAGTGGGTAGCGGTAAGAGAACGGCTGCGCCATCAATACCATGGCTTCATAACAAGCTGAATCACCGTGTGGGTGGTATTTACCTAGTACGTCACCGACGGTACGAGCAGATTTTTTATATTTTGCTGTCGCACTTAAACCCAGTTCTGACATCGCATAAACAATACGACGTTGTACTGGTTTTAAACCATCGCCGATAAACGGCAAGGCACGATCCATGATCACGTACATGGAGTAATTTAAATAAGCGTCTTCAGTAAACTTCCTTAGCGGAAGCTGTTCAACGCCATCCATTGAGACATCTGTCATCGTAAGATAATCCGTCTTTAATTTTGCTTATCCGCAAGCCATTGCCTGCGGATGAAATAGAGTAGAAAAAGCTGCTTATACTTCAGCCATATCGCCTTTGCTTTGTAACCAATGACGACGATCTTCGGCACGCTTTTTACCTAAAAGCATATCCATCATTTCGTTCGTTTCACTGTCATCATCAATGGTCAGCTGGACTAAGCGGCGAGTGTTTGGATCCATGGTCGTTTCACGCAGCTGCAGTGGGTTCATCTCACCCAGACCTTTAAATCGCTGTACGTTAACTTTGCCACGTTTGCCTTTTAGGCGATCTAAAATGCCGTTTTTCTCAGCTTCATCAAGGGCGTAGTACACTTCTTTACCCAAGTCGATACGATACAGTGGTGGCATTGCGATAAACACGTGACAAGCACGTACTAGCGCTTCAAAGTGCTTCATAAATAGCGCACAAAGTAGGGTTGCGATATGAAGACCATCGGAGTCCGCATCGGCAAGAACACAGATCTTACCGTAACGTAAGCCGCTTAAATCATCGCTATCCGGATCAATACCTAACGCTACCGAAATATCATGGACTTCTTGTGATGCCAGTACCTGATCTGCTGACACTTCCCATGTGTTTAGGATCTTACCGCGAAGTGGCATGATCGCTTGATACATACGATCACGTGCTTGTTTCGCAGAGCCACCTGCCGAGTCACCCTCTACTAGGAATAATTCGGTACGGTTAAGATCTTGTTGTGAACAGTCAGCCAATTTACCTGGCAGTGCAGGACCTGAAGCGATCTTCTTACGGACAACCTTTTTGCTGGCGCGCATACGACGATGGGCATTCGCAATACACACTTCAGCCAGTTGTTCAGCCAGTTGTGGGCGCTCGTTTAACCATAAGCTAAAGGCATCTTTCACCACACCTGAAACAAATGCAGCACATTGACGTGACGATAAACGCTCTTTGGTTTGGCCTGCAAATTGCGGATCTTGGATTTTTACTGATAGTACGTAAGCACAGCGATCCCAGATATCATCAGCAGTTAGCTTTACACCACGAGGTAATAAATTGCGGAATTCACAGAACTCACGCATCGCATCAAGCAAGCCCTGACGCAGACCATTAACGTGGGTACCACCTTGGGCGGTAGGAATAAGGTTAACGTAACTTTCAGTGATCAGTTCACCACCTTCAGGTAGCCACAATAGTGCCCAATCAGCCGCTTCCGTTTGTGCGCTAAATACGCCTGTAAATGGTTCTTCTGGCAGTAAGGTATAACCTTTAACACCTTCCGCAAGGTAATCTTTCAGGCCATCTTCGTAACACCAACGAATAGTTTCATCAGTGATTTTATTAGTGAAAACAATCTCTAAACCCGGGCATAGTACTGCCTTCGCTTTAAGATTGCTCTTAAGGCGAGATACTGAGAATTTTGCGCTATCGAAATATTTTGCATCCGGCCAGAAATGAACACGAGTACCTTTCGCACGACGACCACAAGTGCCAATCACTTCAAGTTCAGAAACTTTATCGCCGTTTTCAAAGGCAATTTGATAAACCTGACCATCACGTTTTACCGTGACTTCAACACGTTTAGAAAGGGCGTTTACTACCGAGATACCCACCCCGTGTAGACCACCAGAGAATTGGTAGTTTTTACCAGAGAATTTACCACCGGCGTGCAGCTTACATAAGATCAGCTCAACCCCTGATACCCCTTCTTCAGGGTGAATATCAACAGGCATACCACGACCATCATCGACGACTTCTAACGATTGATCGGCATGTAGGATCACTTCAACTTTGCGGGCATGTCCAGCCAATGCTTCATCGACACTGTTATCGATAACTTCTTGACCTAAATGGTTAGGTCTCGCCGTGTCGGTATACATACCTGGACGGCGACGTACTGGCTCAAGGCCATTAAGAACCTCAATGGCTCCAGCGTTATAGCTTTGATCTGTCATATCACTGAAATTTACGGGAAAATTTTGAAAATAATAGTCAGTAACCCAGCCTTATATGTCAAGTTATGGGAAACATTAAGGCTCACGACTGTGAGTTCTGACGCGCTTATCAATAAGCACCTCAGGGTAAATATGTTTTAGAAATACAAACAATGATAGAGAGTATATAGTGACTCTCGCCTGCTAGCGAATGCTAAACATGGCATTATTGTCGATGTTATAGATCTAAGAATTGGATGATGGCGGCAGGAAATCGTTCAAAATTAACGAAACTATGATCGCCATTAGGCTCAATAGTGAGCTTAGATTGTGCGTATTTGGTAACAGCTTGGCGATAATCTAGCACTTCATCGGCTTCTTGCAGTAATACCCACAAACGTTCTGGATAGGTTATCGTTTCCACATCAAGTTGCTGTAATTGTGCCATGTGCTCTGGCACTAACACATACTCTTCGCCGCTGTATGGGTTTTGCTGAGCCCCTAAATAATCAACTAGCAGCTCATAAGGTCTAACGGCAGGGTTTACTAGTACCGCAGGCACATCAAATCGTTCACTCAGCCATGTACACAAGTATCCACCGAGCGAACTACCTACTAAACCAACCTTGTTATCACCGCCTTTTAAGCTATCCATGAGCTGTGTTAAATACTCAGCAGCATCATTGGGGTAGCTTGGCAGTTGCGGCATCACTAACTGAATATCTGGGCGATGTGCCGCACAATACTCAGCCATTTGTAGCGCTTTTAACGATTGTGGCGAGCTATTAAAGCCATGTAGATAAACAAGAACAGATTGCATTAGTAGCCTGCTGCATCAAAGGTGGGTTTAAACTGATCACCTTCAAGGCGGTGAACATGAGTGATAACGTCGCCTTTCGGCGTTAATTCTAAATAACGCCAACCCGGATTTTCTTGGTCTAGCGCAAAATCATCAGAGTCCGGCAAAAATTGAATGCATGTTGATGGTGTCGCAAGTACTCGCACGCCGCGATACATGCGATCAAGCTCTTGGTGAATATGACCACAAAGGATAGCTTTAACTTGAGAATGCTTTTCAACCACTTCCCATAACGCATCATTGTTGTGTAATTGATGCTGATCGAGCCATGCACTGCCCGCAGGTAACGGATGATGATGCAATAACACTAATGCATGACGCTCAGGGTATTGTGATAAGGCGTTATCAAGTAGCGCTAACTGCGCTTGAGATAATTGACCATGTGGCACTCCAGCAACTTGGCTGTCCAATAGGATCATTTGCCAATGCTCGCCTACTAAAACTTGTTCACAAGGCTTAATCTGTTCTGATGGTAAAACAGATGCCATGGTTGGCTGATAATCGTGATTGCCCGGTAACCAAAAACAAGGCTGCGACCAACGGGCAATACCACCAGCAAATTCTTGATAAGACTCTGGCGTATGATCTTGAGAAATATCACCTGTTGCAACAATAGCATCAAATTCACGTGCAACCGTATCTACCGCATCTAACACGGCATGAAAACTCTTCTGTGTTGCCACCCCCAGTAATGAACCGGATTCATTGGCAAACAAATGGGTATCTGTAATTTGAAGAAGAACCACACTTTCTGGGTTCGTCTGAGGCAGCAAATAGGTCTGCAAAACGTCAAAAACCTTGTCTTTAAATCAATCAAATATAATTAGCAAACAGATTGGTTGCTGATCCCATGGCGTAAACAATGGTTTAACCAATCACCTAAAAAACGATTTACTTGATGTTTCTCATCTTTCTGATGCATTCGCAAGTTAGGATAATCATATATTGGCTTTAACCGAGAAATCTGCTGTGCAGAACACACTTCTGCGACTTTAGCGTCATGATAAAGCCTGATAGTTAACGAAGGGGAAAGATAATCAGCAACAGCTTGCTCCCCTTGTAACTCAAGAGAAATCATCGTGGTATAACGTGTCGACTCAATGATTTTTAGGCAGTACACATCATCACACACTCGATAAAACCTTTCATCACCCACCGCATCACTACGAGGCAATAACGGGAGCAACTTAGCATAATTGGTTTCGTACAAGCGCATCAAGCTTGATAAATCAACAGAGTACCGAGAATTCAAAGATAAAATCCTTTAGGTCATCACGACCTTTTATTTGCCTATTTTTGCAGGCGTGAATAGTTAAGCTGTAACCATTGTAATGCAATAATGGAAGCTGCATTTTCAATTTTACCAGATTCTACCCACTCATAGGCTTGTTCACGCGATACTACGTGTACTCGGATATCTTCACTTTCCTCAGCTAGGCCATGAATCCCACCTGCTTGCGTGCTATCCACAGTTCCAACAAAAATATCGAGCATTTCAGAACAACCACCAGAGCTTGATAAGTAACGTGTTACCTGTTCCAACTCGGCAACGATTAAGCCTGCTTCTTCCACTGCTTCACGCTTTACGACATCTTTAGCTGACTCATCTTGGTGATCGATCATCCCCGCAACAATTTCTAACTGCCAAGGTGCACAACCAGCGGCCATCGCCCCAACACGAAATTGTTCAATCAGCACCACTTCATCCGTGATAGGATCATAAGGCAACAATGCAGCCGCATGTCCTCGTTCAAACATTTCACGACTGATTTCACCACTCCAGCCACCAGCAAAAAGTTTATGCCGAAAACGGTATTTCACCATTTTAAAGAAACCTTGATAAACCGTTTCTTTAACTAGGATATCGACATCTTCCATACCGAATGATTGCGGTTTTTCTGAATGCTGAGACATGATGTTTCCCTAAATAAATTCAGTGTGCCAAGTCGCAATAATTAATTTACAGCCTAAAAAAGCAGAGAAGATTGACTATTTTTTCATTCAATTGCTTTATCAGCAATGATTTACTTCAACAAATTTGATAAACCTTACACCTTTTTTTAATCTCCGTGGTGTATTGTATAATTCGCAAGCAGCATAAATGAAAAATAAACCGTTTTATTTACGTAAATATTTGCAATGATCAGTTTCAAGCAAGGCAGGTTAAGGTAAACTGTCTCTATATTTTTATTTTGCACTCATTTTTGTCAGCAAGACCAGGAAAGGCATCCATGAAAAAATTGCTTCCAATCGTTATCAGCCTTGCATTTGGCTCACTCAGTCAATCAGCATTTGCTGATGATCTCGCACAAATTTATCAGCAAGCGAAACAAAATGATCCACAACTGCTAAAAGCCGCGGCAGATAAAGATGCAGCCTTTGAAGCAATTAATTCATCTCGTAGTACCTTGCTACCACAAATCAACTTAACGGCGGGCTACAATACTTTCCATCTTGATGCAAAGAACAAACAAGACGGTTTTAATGCGGGTGTTGCTTTAACTCAAGAAATTTACAATCGTTCAAGCTGGATTAACTTAGATATTTCAGAAAAAGAGGCTCGCCAAAGTGATGCTGCTTATGCTGTACAACAACAAGGTTTGATCCTTCGCGTTTCAGAAGCATACTTCAACGTGCTAAAAGCAAAAGATGATTTAAAATTCGTAGAAGCTGAAAAAGCAGCGGTAGGTCGTCAGCTAGAGCAAGTAAAACAACGCTTTGAAGTGGGTCTATCTGCCATTACTGACGTCCATGATGCTCAAGCACAATACGATAGCGTACTTGCTAACGTGATCATCAAAGAAAACGAAGTGGCGAATAGCTACGAAGCACTACGTGAAATCACAGGTCAAGATTACACATCAATTGACACTCTAAACACTAAGACATTTGCAGCAAGTAAATTACCACAATCTGCAGATTCTTTAGTGAAAACAGCACAAACAGAGAACCTAACCCTATTAGCTTCTCGTATTGGTCAAGATGTTGCTCGTGATAAGATTTCTCTTGCTGATTCAGGTCACCTACCAACGTTATCTTTTGAATCAGGCTATAGCTACGATAAAACAGCAATGCCTGCAGTTGATGAAGGTACTTTAACTGCTGGTATTAAAATGAACCTCCCTGTTTACAACGGCGGTAATACAACATCGCAAGTTAAACAGGCTCAATACAGTTATGTTGCTGCAAGCGAAGAGCTTGAAGGCCAATACCGTACTGTTGTAAAAAATGTACGTAACTACTACAACAACATCAATGCACAAATTGGTGCTATTCACGCTTACCAACAGTCTGTGATTTCTGCAAAATCTGCATTAGAAGCAACAGAAGCAGGTTTCGATGTAGGTACACGTACCATTGTTGACGTACTAGACTCAACTCGTCGTCTATACCAGGCAAATAGCCAATTAGCGAATGCACGTTACGATTACATTCTTGCTCAACTACAGCTAAAACAAGCCGTAGGTACGCTAAGTGAGCAAGATATCGTTGATATCAACAAAGGCTTAGTACAAAACTAATACTTTGTTTAACCAACACGAAAAACAAAAAAGCGCCTCTCGGCGCTTTTTTATTATCTGTAGTTTTGCTACTAAGCAATCATAATCAACGTCTTAACCACGTCCACCACGGATCGCTTCAATAATCTTAGTGGTTGAGCAACCATCTTCAAAGTTCAGCACCAGTACCTGTCCACCAGCAGCAATCACTTCTTTACCACCAGCAATGTCTTCAGGCTTATAGTCACCGCCTTTAACAAGAAGGCTTGGTAGCACTTCACTGATCAAGCGTTGTGGGGTTTGCTCGGTAAATGGTACTACCCAATCGACCGCACCAAGACCGGCTAACACAGCCATACGACGATCTTCTGGGTTTACTGGACGACCGGGGCCTTTTAACTCTTTCACTGAACTATCAGAATTCACCGCAACGATGAGACGATCGCCTAATTTCGCCGCTTCTGTTAAGTAAGCGACATGCCCAGCATGCAAGATATCAAAACAACCGTTCGTCATAACCACAGTTTCACCACGTGCTCGTGCCGCTTTTACTGCTTGAATCAACTGAGGTTCAGAAATAACGCCGTAGCCACTATCTTGGCTACCATGAATCGCATTAGTTAATTCAATGGTAGATAGCGTTGATGTACCTAGTTTACCAACCACAACACCTGCTGCAGCATTAGCTAACTTACAACAATCAGATAACGATTTACCTGCTGCTAAAGAAGCAGCGAGCACAGAAATTACCGTATCACCGGCACCTGTTACGTCATACACTTCTTGTGCCTGCGTTGGCATGTGCAGTGGCTCTTGGCCTTTTTGCAGTAACGTCATACCGTGCTCAGAGCGAGTCACTAACAGCGCTTCAAAATCAAATTTATCAATAAGGCCTAGACCTTTCTCAACTAAATCTTCATCTGATGTTACTTTCCCCACCACCGCTTCAAACTCAGATAAGTTAGGTGTTAATAAGGTTGCACCACGATAACGTTCAAAATCAGAACCTTTAGGATCGATCAATACAGGTACACTAGCTTCACGAGCTAATTGAATCATGCTTTGTACATGCTCTAACGCACCTTTCGCATAATCCGATAAAATCACCGCTTTCACATCAGCCAATGACTGCTTCATTCGTGCTAACATTGGTGCAGGATCGACGTTATGGAAACCTTCTTCAAAGTCCAAACGGATCAACTGCTGACCACGACTCATCACACGTAACTTAGTAATGGTTGGGTACTCAGGAAGAGAAACAAAGTCACAAAAAACATTCAATGATGAAAGTTTTTCCGTTAACGCTTTAGCTGGCTCATCAATACCCGTTAAACCTACCAATTTAGCGTGACCACCTAAAGCTGCAATGTTCATTGCAACGTTAGCTGCGCCGCCCGGGCGTTCTTCAATCTGATCAACCTTTACTACAGGTACAGGTGCTTCTGGGGAAATACGACCAGTCGGTCCCGTCCAGTAACGGTCCAACATAACATCACCAACAATCAACACACCTGCTTGGTTATAATCAGGAAGGGTCAGTTTCATTTTTTTCTCCGGGAATGTGAAAACGCTCAGATACTAGCATAAACTAAAATTAAGATGCATCAGGACAATGTTATTCCATTAATTATCATCACTATTGGATGATATTAAGAGCTTTTGCCAAATCTCACTGACGTTTTGACGTAAATCTACAAATTGTGTTTCAGGTACATAAGCATCTAGCCCTAATAGGTTAAGTTTATGTATTTCATCTCGCATCTCACAATATGCCTGTTGTAAAAGCTTGGCATCTTCCGCTGACAATAACTCACACTGCACCATGGATGAGAAGATACGAATATTGTCTGACCAACGGGTAACATCTGGCTTATCAGCAGCATGAGCAAGCACTAAGTACTGTGCGATAAACTCAATATCAGTGATCCCACCTTTGTCTTGTTTTAAGCCAAACATCTGCGTTTTTTTCTTGCCCAAGTGCTCACGCATTTTAACTCGCATCTCAGCAACAGCAGTCGCAAGCTCCTCTGAATGACGAGACGCTGATAATACTTGTAAGCGCACAGCTTCAAACGCTTGCTTTAATTGCAGATCGCCGTAAACCATACGTGCTCGCACTAACGCTTGGTGCTCCCATGTCCATGCTTCTTGCTGCTGATACTCGGCAAATGCATTCACAGTACTGACAAGTAAGCCCGATGCACCGGATGGACGAAGTCGCATATCAACCTCATACAACACGCCTGATGCGGTGCGAGTAGAGAACAAATGAATAATGCGTTGAGCTAAGCGTAAGTAAAACTGACGACCATCAATTTCCTTACGTCCATTGGTATAAATGTTATCAGGGCAATCATGCATAAAGACTAAATCAAGATCGGAGCCATAACCTAACTCCCAACCACCCACTTTACCGTAGCCAACAACGCCAAAGCTCTTGCCATCACGATCAATTAAGTGGCTCGGCTCGCCATATTTTTCAGCCATTTGTAGCCAAGCTTGATTGACGACAGCAGCAATAATCGCTTCGGCTAAATAAGTTAAGTGGTCGCTCACTTTCATTACTGGCAATACACCTGCAATATCAGCGGCTGCAATGCGTAATAACTGGATTTGCTTGAACTGACGGATCGCTTCCATCTGCTGCTCCATATCCTCTTCAGGGATACGAGCGAGATACTCACGTAACTCATCTTTGTAACACGTTAGCTCGGTCGGCTTATACAAATGCTGTGGATCTAATAACTCATCTAACAGTAATGGATATTGCGCTAATTGATCGGCAACCATAGGACTTGCCGCACACAAGCGGATCAGCTGTTTTAACGCCGCTGGGTGTTCAACTAATAACTCTAAATACGTAGTACGAGTCGAAATACGAATGATCAGTTTAGTTAAACGCGGCAATAACTGAATTACATCATCACGGGTAACCACTTGCGATAAAACTTCTGGCATCAATCGCGCCATGACTTCACGTCCACGAGGACCGAGTGTGCGTTTCGACAATTCCGCCTTAAAACCAATTAAATGCTCGGCTAATTCAACAGATGCAGACTCATTTAGCTCAGATAAAATAGCCACTGATACTTCATAATTAAGTACCATTGCCCATAATTCATGGTATTGCGCATCCACTTCGACTTGTTCATCTTGCTCATCTGCACCAATGATCAGCTCAAATACTTGATGAATTTCACTCATATGATGATCAACTGCATCAAGTAAAGCGTCCCAATCTTGATACCCCATCGCACAAGCTAAGCGTTCTTGATCAAGCACTTTCTCTGGCAACGTCTGAGTTTGTTTATCATCAATGGCTTGTAGCAAGTTCTCTAAGCGACGTAAGAAACAGTAACCTAGCTCCAGTGCCGTCACTTCTTGCTCTGGAAGCAACGCTAGTTCTCTGACAGCAGAGAGGGTTGGCAGCAGACCACGCCCTCGCAAACTAGGTTCTCGTCCACCACGGATCAACTGGAACGACTGAGCAATAAACTCAACCTCACGGATCCCACCAGCACCCAGTTTGATGTTATTACTAAGGCCTCGACGTCTAACTTCACTACTGATCATCGCTTTCATTCGACGCAAAGCTTGCACTGCACTAAAGTCGATATAACGACGAAACACAAAGGGGCGCAGCATCTGACGCAATTCTTGATACTGAGTAAAGCTCTCACGCCCCATAACCCTTGCTTTGATCATCGCATAGCGTTCCCAGTCACGTCCCTGCTCTTGGTAGTAATCTTCCAGTGCCGCATAACTCATCACCAAAGGACCACTATCACCAAACGGACGTAAACGCATATCAACGCGGTAACAGAAACCATCAAAGGTTTGCTGATCGAGCGCTTTAATGAGTTTCTGACCTAATCGAGTAAAAAATTGTGCATTGGCTAAAGATCGACGCCCACCTTGAGTTTCACCATTCTCTGGATAGGTAAAGATCAAATCGATATCAGAAGAAAAGTTAAGTTCGCCACCGCCTAGTTTACCCATACCAAGTACTAGCATAGGCTGCGCTTCACCTTGCGCATTAGTCGGCGTTCCCCAATCAGCACAACATTGACGATACAGCCAATGGTAAGCTTCCATGATCAAGGCTTCTGCTAACTGCGATAACGCTTCTAAGCTCTGCTTTAAAGGCACAGTGTTTGCAAAGTCATGCCAAGCAATTAAACACATGTAACGACGACGAAACTGTCTTAAAACACGCATCAATCCGGCTTCATCAGTGATCTTAGCTAATTGCTCAACTAACAATTGGCGATAGCAAACAGGCTCGCATTCATGACGATGAGTTAGCATCCAACTTAACCACTCAGGATCTTTGACAAGTGACGCAGCAATAAAGTCACTTAACCCAAGGATGGAACGTAATTCCTCGAGATCTTCACCTTGCCATAATGCCAATACGTCAGGATGGTGTTCAGCTAGTTTTTCTATAGCAAGATCAGCTGCATCAGTCACAGCAGAAAAAGAAGAAATAGTCGGAAAAAGAGCGGGCGTTTCGACAGTCATGTGCTTTCCTTGAACAAGTAACCTGACAGAATTTTATCTACCTTAGCATAGAAAAACGCCCATCAAATGATGGGCGTAATAATTTTATAAGTTACATAACATTGAGTAACTTAATGACGGTTAGCTACACTTGAAATGCCTTGATTTTATGTTCTAAATCATTGGCATGTTGATGCATAGTATCGGATGTTTCTGCCAGCTCTGTGACCACAACTACCGAGGCTTCAACCAACTCTCGCACATTAGTTAGATTCTGGTTCATTTCATCAGCAACCGTGGTTTGTTGCTCTGCTGCTGATGCAATGTGGAAATTCATATCGTTAATAAGCTGTACTTGCGCCACGATTTTCTCGAGCTCATCACCTGCGTTGGTGACTAAATCGACCCCTTCCGCCGCTTCTTCTACACTTTGCTCCATCAAACCAACCGCTTGTTGCGCACTTTGCTGTAGCTGACTGATCATATCTTGAATTTCAACAGTGGCGGTTTGTGTACGCTGTGCCAAGTTACGTACTTCATCAGCAACCACAGCAAAACCTCGACCAGCATCGCCTGCACGTGCCGCTTCAATAGCAGCATTTAATGCAAGTAGGTTGGTTTGCTCTGAAATACTTTGGATTGTCACAATCACTGAACCAATCTTCTCTACCCGCTCTTCGACTTGATTCACCGCATCTGCTGATTGACGAATATCATTAGAAAGCTGATCAATTGTACCCATGGTTTTACGAACGAATTCTTGTCCTTGCGTTGCTTGCTCTGAAGTACCAACAGTAGCATCAGACGCTTGGCGAGCATGCTCTGCGACAGTTTGTACGGTTGATGTCATCTCTGACATTGCAGAAGCTAATTGATCAATTTCAGCAAACTCTTCTTGAGCCGATGATTTGGTTTCCACCATGCTGATAGACATGATATTCGATAAGCTTGATAGCTCACTTGCCGCTGCGCGTTGAGCTAATAATACCTCTTGTAATTGCAGTCGCGTTTTTTCTAATTCACGCGCTAAATCACCGAACTCATCATTACAATCCATAATGATAGGCTCTGCTAAATTACGTTGAGCAAGCTTTTGGATACTTTGCTTTAAATAGTCTATTTGACGCAACATCACACGCGATCCGCCAAGTAATAACACCATAAAGGCAATAATCATCACTCCGGTTTGCCATGCAATTTGCCATAAGTATTGATGGTAATAAGCCTTTGCAACATCACTGGATTGTGAGCCCACAACGAGCAAACCTAACTGAGGCAGTACTTCAGCATACTCAAAGCGCCCTTTTGACAACGTAATTGCAGAAGACGAGGTTAAATTGTTCAATAACGTTGATAACGGCTGATTACTTTCAGTCTCAGCATTTAATTGCATCACATTCGTGGCTTGTGGGTGACCAAACACCTTGCCAGTTTTTGGATCTAGCACATAAAAATAAGCATCTTGTGCTGTGGTCAAAGATGAGGACGCTAGCGCATCTTGGTTTAACCCTGCTTGCAGCATCGCTTTTAATTGATGGGCATGAGATATAGCAAGCTCTTTCGCTCTATCTTGTTGAACCTGTAATACTGCAGAATAAAACGTTTGTGCATCCCATAACTGCTTACCAATCAACAAGACAGTACTAAACACCATTAATAAGATCAGTTTGGGTACCAGCCGAATATTGGTTAATCCTTTTTCCCATGGTGTTACTGTCATTATTGCCATGTAGAACCTCCGGATTGCACTTCCTCATACCTAGCCAAAATGTGAAAGAGAAAACACAATAAAATGTGAATAAATTTGTTATTGTTTGTTCAATAGCACTATATCGGCAAAGGCAATAAAGACCTTAATGATGAAAGTAATAGATGACGAAAAACATGAGCTACATCCCATGAGCTTAATGGCTGTCGTGCTTTCTATAGCATCACTAGCCTTAGTAACTGCCACGCTTTTTCTAAATAAAAATGAACCGACTTTTCATATATTCTTAGCCATTGATACCTTCATCTGCCTGATCTTTTGGTGCCAATTACTCTTTGATTTATCAAGAAGCTCCTCGAAGTCAGCCTATTTAAAACAGCATTGGCCTGACTTCATTGCGAGTATTCCAGCCATCGAGCCTTTGCGTTTTATGCGCATACTTCAAGTGCTGCGAGTTTTCCGTTTACTCCGATCGAGTAAGCAGATTTACTTCCAAATGATCAATAACCGCCGCGAAACAACATTAGCATCCATTTTCTTACTACTGACGGTACTTATTACTATCGGTGCAACCTCTATCTTATTTGTCGAAGGTCAGGTGGAGAATGCCAATATCCACACAGCAGGCGATGCATTATGGTGGGTCTTTGTCACCATATCGACGGTTGGCTATGGTGATTATTATCCGGTTACAACACTCGGTCGGATCATCGCGATAGGGATCATCATTTGTGGGGTAGGTTTATTTGGTATGGTGGTAAGCTTGATCAGCTCCGTCATTTCTGATCCTCAACACGAGAAAGCACAACAAGAAAAAGAACACCGAAAGGAATGGCGTGAAATGCTTGCTAACCAACAGGTGTTACTTGCTAGGCTAGAACGTCTTGAGGCTAAGTTAGATCAGCAATCACAGACAGAAAACAAGAATCAACAGAGACAAAAAAGCCCAACTAAGCAGTCCTAGTTGGGCTTTTAAAAGCAAGTTTGATTAAGGCCAATATGGCGCTAATTCAATACTCATCTTTCGCGTTTGATCCATTGCATGGATCAGAGATTCATTCTGACGTTGTAGCCATTTCTCAATCTGCAATAAATCTTCACCTTCAAATGAAGTTAGCAGTTGGCGAATAGGCTCGAGCGCAGATAAATCTTCAATACCTTGTAATAAATCAAACCAAGGCATACGGAAAACTTTACGCAATTCAGGCTCATAAAGCTCCGCAAAAGATAAACCACACATCAGATTACGCTGTAGACGAGATTTCTGATCAATATAATCAGAACGCGTCAATTGACGCTCTGCTGGAAAAACCTCGAGCAACTCACTCCACGAGCGAGATAATACGTTATCCGCAAAAGGCTTGACTGCGCCTAATAATTTAGCGCGCGCTTTATCATCAAGGAATGGTTGCCAACCTCGACTTAAAATCCAACGACTTAAATCAAGTAATAACCCACAATAACGAGCAGAGTTCATCAGACGCAACATGTCTTCGCCATCTGGCAATTGCTCATAACGGGCTTCTAGTTGAGTCTGAAGTGCTTTTCGAGCATTAAGCTTACGGAGTACATAAGACTTATCTTCCGTTAGCTCGTCGATACTGTTCGCTTCTTCAAGCCACGACAGTTCACCTTCTAACCACTGCAGTTCTTGACGTAATAACGCACTCGCTCGACGTGGAATAATGCCACCGAAAGTTGCAAAGGTTTGACGAAGCAGGCTTAGTGATTGGGAAATTTGTACCAACGCTTGTTGATCTTGGCACTCAGTATAAATTTGCTCATGGTATAACCAATGCTCTAGCGCGTGTTCTAACGTTTTAATAAACGTTGATTCAACCGTATCTTGCTCTGTCGTTGCAACATTCTCTAATGGTTTAACGGGATCGCCTTGATAATCTGCTGCTAGGCGGTAGCCACGGGCCGCTTTGCTAAGATTACCTAATCGCATACCACCACTAGCACAAAGTTCACGTGCAAGCGTAAATAAGGCATCGGTTTGACCCGACTTTAACTCCAATTCCACTTCACAAATCGGTGATGATTTGCCATTAGCGTGTACTTCACCATGATCGAAAGCCAATTCAATTTGGCTACCATCAGGCATTGCAACCAACCATTGTTGGCGAGTGAAATCGGTAGAGAATAACGGTCTGATCTGTTGCTGAACCGCGACAACATCAAAATGGTCTGGCCATGCATCAGCAGGATGCAATGACAAAGTAGGTGCATCACCATCAATTTCTACATTATATTCAGGGCGCTGGTGTAAACCAGCAACAACCCGACCTGCAGTTTTTAATGTTTGCACAGAAACATCATCAAAACGACGAACCCGAAGGCCAATATCATTTTGACGTAATATTTGGTCTGGCGTATCGAAGTAAGTATTACCTAATTCTCGACTACTCTGCTGCAGAATTTTCGCTTCCGTTATTTTGCTTAATAACTGGCTTGAAAATTCCGGTGAGACGATAAACTTCAGTTCTATCTCGGTTTCCATAGTTATACCTATAAACAGTGGCAATCCAAGGATATTTGCTTATGCGCTCAAGGGCAAGTCAGAAATATCGATAAAACCTTGATCAAAATTAGTTCCACTATACTCACATATACGTTAACATGCGCGCTTCAATGACCATCGCTCAAGATTTAGCCTTTATTAGGGCGCTCTCTAGGTTGATCGGCTATGCCAGTAAATACAATTATGGGGCTCTTTGCAAAATCCCCAATCAAACCGCTACAACGTCATGTTACTCGCGTAAATGAATGTTGTGACTTGCTTATCCCGTTCTTCGAAGCATGTAATGCTGGAGACTGGGAAAAGGCGGCCGTTTTACGCGAACAGATCTCGCAACTTGAAAAAGATGCGGATGTGCTTAAGCGTGAGATCCGTCTGAAGCTTCCTCGTGGTCTTTTCATGCCAGTAGATCGTACTGACATGCTTGGACTGTTAACCCAGCAGGATAAACTAGCAAACCTCTCTAAAGATATCGCAGGTCGTGTCTTAGGTCGTAAGCTACAAATCCCTGCAGTCATGTACCCAGACTTTGTTGCTTATGTTCAACGTTGTTTAGACGCAGCTGATCAAGCTCGTCGTGTGATCAACGAATTAGATGAGTTATTAGAGACTGGTTTCAAAGGCAGAGAAGTGACGCTTGTTGCCGAAATGATCAATCAGCTAGATGTTATCGAAGATGACACTGATTCTATGCAGATTGCATTACGCCAACAACTTATGTCCATCGAAGACCAACACAGCCCGGTGGATGTCATGTTCCTGTATAAGATTCTCGAGTGGGTAGGCGCTATTGCAGATCAAGCACAGCGTGTTGGCTCACGTTTAGAAATTATGCTTTCGCGTTCTTAATAACGAGAATTAACAAAAACAAGGTTTTACAATGGAAATCCTGGCTAACTACGGCACTCTGATTATTGGAGTGGCAGCTATTTTTGGTCTTTTGATGGCGATTGGTATTGGTGCGAATGACGTTGCTAATGCCATGGGTACTTCAGTTGGTTCAAAAGCGTTAACAGTGAAACAAGCGATCATCATTGCGATGATTTTTGAATTTGCAGGCGCTTATCTTGCAGGTGGTGAAGTAACCGATACTATCCGTAAAGGTGTTATCGAAACCTCACTGTATGCAGGCCATCCTGAAACGCTCGTTTATGGCATGATGTCAGCGCTTCTTGCTGCTGGTACATGGCTACTTCTCGCTTCTTATATGGGCTGGTCAGTATCAACGACCCACTCAATCATCGGTGCTATCATCGGTTTTGCGTGTGTGTCTGTTGGTACCAATGCAGTGGATTGGCACTCAATCCAAGGTATTGTTGGTAGCTGGTTAATTACACCTCTTATCGCAGGTATTTTTGCTTACCTCATCTTTATCAGTGCACAAAAGTTAATTTTTGACACAGATACACCGCTTATAAATGCAAAGCGCTTTGTTCCTATGTACATGTTTATCACTGCGATGGTCATTGCATTGGTAACAATTAAGAAAGGTCTAAAGCACGTAGGTTTGCATCTAACAAATGGTGAAGCATGGGTAGCATCACTTGTAGTATCACTTATCGTGATGGTTGCTGGTTACTTCTACATTCAACGTAAATACACTGATGACGGCTCTTCTGTTGATAGCAACGGTTATGCAGGCGTAGAAAGCGTATTTAGCGTATTGATGGTTGTAACAGCGTGTGCAATGGCATTTGCTCATGGTTCAAATGACGTAGCTAACGCAATTGGCCCTCTATCTGCGATTGTTTCTACAATCGAGCATTCAGGTCAAATTGCGGCACAAAGTGAAATTGCATGGTGGATCCTTCCACTTGGCGGTATCGGTATTGTTATCGGTCTAGCAACACTTGGTCATAAAGTAATGGCTACCGTAGGTACAGGTATTACAGAGTTAACACCAAGCCGTGGTTTCGCTGCTCAGTTAGCAACTGCATCAACGGTTGTTTTAGCATCAGGTACAGGCTTACCTATCTCAACCACACAAACGCTTGTTGGTGCGGTTTTAGGTGTTGGTTTTGCTCGTGGTATCGCTGCACTAAATCTAGGTGTTGTTCGTAACATCGTTGCATCATGGGTTGTTACCCTGCCAGCAGGTGCGCTACTTGCTGTCATTTTCTTCTACATTATGCAAGCCGTATTTGGTTAAATAGTGGCACAGGTTCAAAAGAGGGAGGCTTAGCCTCCCTCTTTTCTTGCACCTTCCTCCCAAAATTCTTACTATCAACGACCTTAACAAAATTAAGACTCCCCAAGGATCAGATTGTGAAGTACCTCATTAGTCTTTGTTTACTTATTTGTGCTGCTGTTGCGCCAGTAGCAAATGCAGAACAGGTTCGTTATATCTCAGACAACCTATTCACCTACATGCATTCAGGTCCCGGCACACAATACCGTATTATCGGTAGCGTTGATGCTGGTACAAAAGTTACTCTACTTAGCTCAAATAAAGCCGCAGGCTTTACTCAAATTACGGATGATCGTGGTCGTAGTGGTTGGGTTGATTCCAAGTTTGTTTCTAATGAAATGGGCCTTAAAGAGCGTGTTCCGGCACTACAAACTGAATTAACTGAAGTAAAAGCAAAATTAGCAGAAGCGCTAACATCAAGCGATACGCAAAACGCAGGTCTTAAAAACACACTTGCACAACGTAACAGCCAAATTAACGATCTAGAAACGCGTAATAACAAACTACAAAGCGAGTTATCATCATCTCAAGATGAAATTCGTGAACTACGCGCTAAAATCGATACCCAAAAAGATGATCTACTAATGAAGTGGTTCACTTATGGTGGTTTAGTGGCTGGCGCAGGTCTTCTATTTGGCCTTGTGCTTCCACACATTATCCCACGTCGCCGTAAGCGTAATAACGGCTGGGCATAATCCCAATAGACTAAGATCGATAACGTTTGATCAAAAAAGGCAGCCGAGGCTGCCTTTTTTATTTTCTGTTATTTATCCTTACCACTCAGAAAGTGCTGGCATACTGATTTCATAGCCATCGTATTTCAAAATCACATCACGAGCTTCAATCCGCGCTAATTTCACACCAGGGGCTATATAATCACCTTCATGCAACTCTTGACCATTTACCTTTACCCAACGATTCGCAGGCTTTGAAGAATAAATATGTTGCTCAAAATTCATTTTAGGCAATTTATTTTGGATCGTTGTCGGCAATAAACCAATCGGGATCACCTTGCTTTGAGGCTCAGTTGCAACAGGTTTTGCTGCTTCCTCATCAACACTGCGGTCTAACTCGTTGTCTTGATAGTTTTCGCCATCCGTTGCCACAATGGCAGACTTCAACTGCGCAGCAAGCTCTGGTGATAACTCGGAAAGATCCAGGTTCTCAAGCTTGTATGGATCTTGATAGTTATCTGTTTTTTTATCTACAGGCTTACTCACTTCAGGTGGCTCGTAGCTTGGTTCATTGTCAGCATATGATGCTATAGGCTCTGATACCTTATAGTCTTGATAAGCTGGCTCTGCTGAATACAAACTATCTCCCACAGGTAGCGGCTCAGTTACCAGTGATGGAAAATCTAAAAACAATACATCTTGCTCAGGTGAAGCTATTACGGCTTCTTTCTTCGCTGTAGGTGCAGTTAACACTTGTTGCTCATGGGCTGATATTGCAGGAGCCAGTGCTGGCTTTGATGCTGCTGGCAATTGAGCCTGTTGCTCATGCGAAACTTGCGACTGCTGATAATATTTATACGCCACAATCGAGGTTGCAGGCAGTACAGCAATCACTAACGGTAATAACCATGATGTTGATGCTTTATGTGCTTTTACACTGTGCATCGGATGCACGACTTTCGCTGTTCCTTGCGGTGTTTTAACATCCTTTTGATCACTATTTTTCGTATCGGACTGCTTTAAGCTATCTAACAATTGAGACATTAACTTTGCTCCGGCTGTAACGTCGGCCCAGGTAAATTCATTGCAGAATCTAACACCATCAGTGTCATTGGACCTGCAATACCATCTGCCGTTAAATCTTGAGAGCGTTGGAAACGACGCAATTTATCTAACATTGATTGATCAAAATAGCCTTTACGAGGGCTATTCTCACCAAGAAAATCATTCAACTGTTGATCCAACCATGCGACGCGAGGGCCATTTTGACCAAAGCGAATACTGGTTTTGTCACCTAGTGGCGGGCGCCACAACAGACTAAATTGTCCATTCCAACGGGCTTCAAACCATTTAGGTGAAACTGAAATACGATCTTTACCCAACAATAATTCAATACGATCGTCAGTGATTGCATACACCACCGCATAAAACGGTTCTTTAGCGCCATCTTCTAACATCACCACCACAGGGCGATTAATTAAACCTAATTTGGCCAGTGTCGTTTTACCATCAAAGCAAGCAAGGCTAATACGTGAACTTGTCGCGCAAGTTGCTTGATTTAACGCAGTATCAAAGCCCCATAAACGATACAAATTCTGCATTGCTGTGCGCTCTTTGCGACTTCCATCAATCGCTTTGGCTAGACGAGAAAGCGTCGCTTCTTTAGTGTTAACGACAGGCGTTGTCGATAAAGATGGTGGCGTTTCTACGGCTGATAAATTGGCAACAGCATACAGTGACTGATTGGGCTCAATCGGTGCTGCTTTCGGGGCAACAGGCAGTGACTAATAATGCCATGCACCCACCGCTAATGCTGAGCACACTGCAACAGCCACACCCCATGGTAACCATAGTGATGGATGGCGTTGAGAGCCCCCTGCACGCGATGAAGATGCCGTAGCCTAGCACTTGCCAACTAAGAATATCTTCACACGCTTGCACTGCCATCGACTTACTCACTTGATGTGTTCCGGCTTGGCAAGCGAGCTGCATCGATTTATCACACACAAGGTTAATCAGGCGAGGAATACCTTGGGTTTGTTTCGCGATATATTTAATGCTACTGGCATCAAACACTGGGTATAAACAATCGACGGCCGTTAAACGGTAGTGAATATATTCACTGACTTCCGTTTCAGTCAGCGGTAATAAGTGATAACGCGAAGTAATACGCTGAGCAAGCTGACGTAAACGCTCTTGTTGCAATAACTGTTGTAATTCAGGCTGACCTATTAACACCACTTTGAGCAATTTACGGCTATCTGTTTCTAAATTAGTGAGCAGACGCAATTGCTCCAGCACATCTGGCATTAAATGCTGAGCTTCATCAACTAGTAATAGAGTTTGTCGCCCTTCAGCATGGTTTGCCATTAAGTGACGATAGATAATATCAGTGAGCTGTTTAAAGCTCGCATCAGACTCATAACTGAGCCCTAATTCATCACAAATAGCCGCTAATAAATCATGGGCAGAAAGTGCTGGGTTTAAAATCACAGCGACCTGTGTTTGGTGCGGTAAACGAGAGATCATCGCACGTAATACCGTCGTTTTCCCCGTCCCTACTTCATCGATTAGCAAACCGAAACCACCACCATCAGTTAATCCTGACAGCATATGTGTCAATGCTTCTCGATGTCGTTCACTGAGGTAGAGAAAGCGCGCACTTGGAACGATCGAAAAAGGCGCTTCAGTGATCCCGAAAAAGTCCTGATACATAGAAAATACTCTAGTGCCTAAATTGAGATTTAAAAATAACGTAAATGCGTGTTGGCTCTTAAATACGCATCAATATAGCAAGATTTATTATCATCGGTATTCTTGCGAATATTGTATACTGCCTTGCAGTAGCTCATCGACCAAGGTCACATTGATCGGGGTATTATGTTCAGTTTTAAACAAAAGCGATAGAGATTCATCTCAGTAGAGTGATTGATAAAGGAGCCTTCATTGCAAACATATCTTGTTGGTGGTGCCGTTCGTGACACCTTATTAGGCCTAACAGTAACAGATAAGGACTGGGTTGTAGTCGGCGCAACACCAGAAATTATGCTAGCGGAAGGCTTTGAGCAAATCGGCAGTGATTTCCCTGTATTTTTACATCCAAAAACCAAACAAGAGCATGCACTTGCTCGTACGGAACGAAAGTCTGGTCATGGCTATACGGGATTTATTTGTTATTCCGCTCCTGATGTGACACTTGAGCAAGATCTATTGCGTCGCGATCTTACCATTAATGCTATCGCACAAGCGCCTAATGGTGATCTCATCGATCCTTTCCATGGTCGGCAAGATATCACGGACAAAGTGCTACGCCATGTATCTCCAGCCTTTGCTGAAGATCCGCTTCGTGTATTACGCGTTGCCCGTTTTGCTGCGCGTTTTGCCCACCTAGGATTTACTGTCGCTCCTGAAACTATAGCACTTATGCAAGAAATGGTCGTTAGTGGAGAATTGGCAAGCCTAACTCCAGAGCGTGTCTGGAAAGAGTGGGAAAAATCATTATCAAGTGATGATCCACAAATGTTTCTGACCGTTCTTCGTCAGTGTGGCGCACTCGCGATTGTAATGCCTGAAATTGATGCGCTGTTTGGTGTCCCACAACCCGAAAAGTGGCACCCAGAAATCGACTGTGGCATTCATACCCTACTGGTTGCGAAAAAAGCCGCTGAGCTCAGTACAGATAAAACGATCCGATTTGCCGCACAAGTGCACGATCTTGGTAAAGCACTGTCGCCAAAAGACGATCTGCCACACCATACAATGCATTGTCGTGATGGTATCAAGCCAATCAAGGCGCTTTGCCAACGCTTACGTGTACCTAATGAATATCGCGATCTCGCGCTATTAGTATGTGAGCAACACACCAAGATCCACCATGCCGAAGAAATGCGTGCCGATACTTTTATTAAAATTTTTGATCAAATCGATGCATGGCGTAAACCTGAACGTGTTGCACAACTTGCAACGTGTTGTCGTGCTGATGCTCGCGGACGCACGCAATTTGAGCAAACACCATATCCACAGGCTGATATCTTCCAAGCTGTATTTGCTATCGCCCAACAAGTGGATGTAAAAGCAATTGTTGCAGCAGGTTTTAAAGGTGCGGAGATCAGAGAGCAATTAGCCACAAAACGTATAGAAGCAGTTGCTCTACATTTAAAAGCGACACGCCAAAGCAACTAAGTATTAGCTTTAAAATAAAAGACACAAAAAAAGCCGACTTGATGTCGGCTTTTCTGATCTTAAATAACGCGCTCTAATTACTTAGACATCAAGAATAAGAACAATCCGATACCTAAGATCAAACGGTAGATCACAAATGGTGTCATACCCAAACGTGTTACTAGCTTCAAGAATACATGAATACACGCATAAGCACTGATAAACGAAACAGCAATTCCAATGCTTAGATTACCGAAATCAATTGGATCTGTGCCTGTCACCAACTTTAAACCAAGGTAACCACCAGCAAGCAGAATAATTGGGATCGACATTAAAAATGAAAAACGCGCAGCCGCTTCACGAGTAAAACCAAGATAAAGCGCCGCCGTCATGGTTGCACCTGAACGTGACGTCCCCGGAATGATCGCCGCCGCTTGTGCTAAGCCAATAAACAACGCACTTTTCCAATTAGCTTTATATTCATCATCGGTTTGCTTGGCACGTTTATCAACCCACCATAGCAACAAGCCGAAGATAATCGTGGTACATGCAATCACCCATGCTGAGCGCAAATACATTTCGATAAAATCTTTCATCACTAGACCGAAAATACAGGCTGGGATCGTTGCTATTACGATCATCCATGCTAATTTCGATTCAGCACTGTGCTCACGCTTAAAAATGGAATTTAGCCATGCACTGAGTAACGCCACAACTTCTTTGCGGAAATAAAGAATAACCGCCATTAAAGTACCGACGTGAACAGCCACATCAAACGCTAAACCTTGATCCGGCCAACCTAAGATCTCAGAAGGTAAAATAAGATGAGCAGAGCTCGATACAGGGAGGAATTCTGTTAACCCTTGAATAAGTGCCAACATGAATGCTTCAAAATGACTCATTAATTGTCCTTAATTTACAACACAAACATCATAGTTAGTACCAACTTACTATGATGATTAAATGACAAACTCAACAGGCCATAACTCCTGCTGTTGAGAAAAATTGTGCCAAAGTTGAGCTAGCGTTTGTGTCTCTTTGGGGATCACAAGTTCAGGGCTCAACTCACTTAACGGCCATAACACAAAAGCAAAACGGTAAATATCCGAGCGTGGTAACACTGGTAATTCAGTACTTACCACATCACCATATAAGAGCAAATCAAGATCGATAGTACGACTTTGATTCTTTACAGCATGCTCTGGGCGACCTAGCTGACGTTCAATCTTTTTTAACTGAGCTTGCAATGCAGTAAGAGGCAACAAGGTTTGGATCTCAATTACCGCATTAAAAAAGTTATCGCCACTAAATCCGACAGGTTCAGCTTCAAATACCCGTGACATTCGCCACTGACTTGCCAGTTTTTTTACTGCATCTAAACCAGCTTTTAAGTGATACTCACGCTCAATATTCGTTCCAATACTGATATACGCAGTGATCACTTACTGCCTCGCTCAATTTGCACGCCCACACCACGAGCATTCACAACAGCACCAGGTTTTGTTACTCGCACTTTCACCCATGGCACATTGAAATCTGTCATGATCAAGCTCGCCACTTCTTCAGCTACACGCTCAACCAATAAAAAACGCCCTTGTTCAATCAGGTTTGTGACTGCGGTACTGACCGTTGAATAGTCCAACGCCAACATCACATCATCGTTATTAGCGGCAGGACGATTGTCATGTGCCATTTCCAAATCAAGCACAAGTTTTTGCTTAATTTCCTGCTCCCAGTCATACACCCCAATAGTGGCAATGACTTCTAATTGTTCGATAAATACCGTATCCATGCTAAATCGCTAATTTTGTTAGAGGTCGGATACCCAATATCGGCAAAAACGCGTATTATCAGGTAGTATTCGTTAACATGTATATTGCTAATAAGTATGCAACATTACCAATGTTAACTTGGGCTGGGACTATACCACAGCCATGAACGAGTCAAAATTTCTAACCAGTAATATTGACTCAGATAAGATCCAGTTAACATTTCAATTCATGTTGTACTGGCACTTACCCTAGATATTCGGAATAGTAAATGACGCCATTAGCGCTACTGATGATCATTGCCGCCTACCTACTAGGCTCTATTTCTAGTGCCGTACTCATTTCACGGCTATATCGCCTTCCCGATCCTAGAAAAAGTGGCTCTGGTAACCCTGGTGCGACAAACGTCCTTCGATTAGGAGGGAAAAGTGCGGCTGCCATGGTATTAGTTGCGGATATTTTAAAAGGCATGCTACCAGTTTGGATCAGCTACTTTTTGGGTATAAATCCGTTCCTATTAGGGATCATTGGTATTGCAGCCTGTTTAGGCCACATCTATCCACTGTTTTTTCACTTCCAAGGCGGAAAAGGCGTAGCAACCGCGTTAGGCGCACTTGCTCCCATTGGCTGGGATTTGAGTGGTATGCTGATTGGTACGTGGATCATTGCCCTGGCTGTCACAGGCTATTCTTCGGCCGCTTCTTTAATTGCAGCATTATCAGCACCAATGCTGACATGGTTAGTCAAACCAGAATACACCATGCCCGTTTCCATGCTCTCGTGTTTGATAATTTTCCGTCATCACGAAAATATCCGTCGCTTACTCGATGGTGAAGAAACCAAGATTTGGGACAAATTCGCTAAGAAAAATTCAAATTCTTAAGACAATAAAAAAGCGAGGTGATCACCTCGCTTTTTGCTATCAGCCTTACGACAACACTTATTCTGCAATCGGTTTTAGCTGATCGATAGGCCAACGAGGATAAGCTTTCACACCTAAATCCATCGTTTCTTTATTTTTCAAACGCTGCATCCCCGCATAAGCGATCATCGCACCGTTATCTGTACAAAATTCTGTACGAGGGTAGAAAACTTCCCCCTTTAGGTTTTTCATCATGCTTTCAAGCTCTTGACGCAAGTACTTATTAGCACTTACACCGCCTGCAATAACCAAGCGCTTCAAACCTGTTTGCTTTAGAGCACGCTTACATTTAATGGCAAGTGTATCAACTACCGCTTCTTGGAATGCAAAAGCAATGTCAGCACGAGTTTGATCATCATCATCGTTGTCACGAATCGTATTGGCAGCAAAAGTTTTCAAACCTGAAAAACTGAAATCAAGACCTGGGCGATCTGTCATTGGACGTGGGAACTTAAAGCGACCAGGTGTGCCCTTATCTGCCATTTTAGACAGCAGTGGACCACCAGGGTAATCTAATCCCATCATCTTAGCCGTCTTATCAAAAGCTTCACCTGCCGCATCATCAATTGATTCGCCAAGGATTTGATACTCACCGATCCCTTTCACTTCAACCATCATGGTATGACCGCCAGAAACTAGCAGTGCGACAAATGGAAACTCAGGCGCGTTATCTTCAAGCATTGGCGCTAACAAGTGACCTTCCATATGGTGAACGGCAACAGCAGGCAAATCCCACGCATACGCAAGGCTACGACCAATGGTTGCACCCACTAATAATGCACCCACAAGACCTGGGCCTGCGGTGTAAGCCACACCATCAAGATCTTCATGTGTCATACCAGCCGATGCTAGTGCAGCTTTGATCAATGGGATTGTTTTCTTCACGTGGTCACGAGATGCCAACTCAGGCACCACACCACCGTAATCAGCATGCAACTTTACTTGGCTGTAAAGTTCATGTGCCAAGAGACCTTTTTCATCATCGAAAATAGCTACGCCTGTCTCATCACAGGAAGTCTCGATGCCCAGTATACGCATAACAACCTCTATACTATTAGGGGGATCAAATGAAAAATCGGTATGGTTTCAATAACAACCGATCACTCAAATACGGTTAGGAAGTACTAATTAAGGGGCATGTTACCGTTGTTGACAGAAATTAACCAGTTCATAGACGCAGAATGCTTTACAAATGCCCCTAGATCAGATTAGAATTTCGCACCATTTTTAATCAGCTGACACTTTGACGTCAGCTTTAAACCGAATCACTCTGAGGTGAGTATTACATGCCAGTAATCAAAGTACGTGAAAACGAACCGTTTGACGTAGCACTACGTCGTTTCAAGCGCTCTTGCGAAAAAGCAGGTATCCTTTCTGAAGTTCGTCGTCGTGAGCACTTCGAAAAGCCAACTACTGTACGTAAGCGCGCTAAAGCAGCGGCAGTTAAGCGTCACCTGAAGAAATTGGCTCGCGAAAACGCGCGTCGCGTTCGTCTGTACTAATCTTACGATTAAAAACAGAAGGATCGCGTAATGACTCTAATTGAACGTCTTAAAGACGAACAAAAAGCGGCGATGAAGGCGAAGGATAAACCTCGTCTTGGCGCTATCCGTTTAGCGCTTTCAGCAATTAAACAGCGTGAAGTTGACGAGAAGATCACTCTTAACGACGACGACGTGTTGGCTGTATTGACTAAAATGGTAAAGCAACGTCGTGACTCTGTAGCTCAATACGAAGCTGCAGGCCGTCAAGACTTAGCTGATGTTGAGCACGCTGAAATCAGTGTTCTAGCCGAGTTTATGCCTCAACCACTAACTGAAGAAGAAATTTCTGCGTTAATGGATGAAGCTATCGCTGCGACTGGTGCTGCTAGCATGCAAGACATGGGCAAAGTAATGGGCGTACTGAAACCGCAAATTCAGGGTCGTGCCGATATGGGGATTGTTAGCAAGTTAGTGAAAACTAAACTAGGTTAATCACTCTCCTATTCAGCGACAAGCCGTGCTATCCTTTTGGGGATGCGCGGCTTGTTTGTATCTGACCGTCTCAGAGCACACAACCCTTCTAATTCTTATCTTCATTATTCTACTATCAGGTTATTTGCTTTCTTATGGCAGGAAAAATCCCTCGCTCATTTATTGATGATCTCATTTCTCGACATGACATTGTCGATGTCATTGATGCGCGAGTGAAACTCAAAAAACAAGGTAAGAACTTCGGCGCTTGCTGCCCTTTCCATAATGAAAAAACACCGTCATTCTCAGTTAGCCAAGAAAAACAGTTTTATCACTGCTTTGGTTGTGGTGTGCACGGTAATGTACTTGATTTTGTGATGGAGTTTGATCGCCTTGATTTTGTTGATGCGATTGAAGAGCTTGCTTCACAGTTGGGCTTAGAAGTCCCACGTGAAAACGATGGTAATAATACTCATCGTGGTCCAAAAGCTGCTGATAAACGGAATTACTATGAATTAATGGGCCAAGTATCGCAATTCTATCAGTCACAGCTTCGCACTAAAGAAGGTGAGATTGCGGTCGATTACCTAAAAGGTCGTGGCTTATCAGGCGAAATTGTTAAGAAATTCTCTATTGGCTTTATTCCCGATCAATGGGATATGGTCCGCAGCCGATTTGGCAGAGATAATGAATCGCAAAAAGCACTTGTGAACACAGGTATGCTGATCGAAAACGACAATGGTCGTCGTTACGATCGCTTCCGTGGCCGAGTGATGTTTCCGATTCATGATCGTCGAGGCCGAGTCATTGGTTTTGGTGGGCGTGTCATCGGTGATGGCACCCCGAAATACCTCAACTCCCCCGAAACAGATATTTTCCATAAAGGCCGTGAGCTTTACGGCTTATATGAAGTCCTACAAACTTACCGTGAACCAGAAAAAATCATGGTGGTTGAAGGCTATATGGATGTAGTGGCTTTGGCGCAATTTGGTGTTGATTACGCTGTTGCCTCATTGGGCACATCGACAACAAGCGATCACATCCAAAGTTTGTTTCGTCAAACCAGCACCGTCGTGTGTTGTTACGACGGCGATAGAGCTGGACGAGATGCTGCATGGCGCGCAATGGAACAAGCACTGCCCTACTTAACAGATGGTCGTCAGCTAAAATTTATGTTTCTGCCTGATGGCGAAGATCCTGATTCTTGTATTCGCGCAGAAGGCAAAGACGCCTTTGAGCTTCGCGTTGACCAAGCAATGCCGTTATCAGAGTTTCTGTTTAATAGCCTCATGCTACAAGTTGACACCACGAGTCGTGAAGGCAAGGCTAAACTCAGTACACTAGCCGTACCTCTGATAGATAAAGTCCCGGGCGGTACGCTAAGGCTATACTTACGTGAACTGCTTGGCAAAAATTTAGGCTTACCTGACGAAGCTCAGCTACAACAACTAATATCAATGCATGGCAAAGAATCTAAGCCTGTAGGCCAAGTGCAAATTAAACGTACGCCTATGCGTGAAGTCATTGCCTTGCTGATCCAACATCCAAACTTTGTCACTCAACTCGAATTTGATATGAGTGCATTTGATAATATTGAATTATCAGGCTTAAATTTATTGCTATCGATAGTTGATAAATGCCGAAATAACCCCAATATCAGCACTGGACAGCTTTTAGAGCACTGGCGCGGCACCAAAAACGAAGCCATGATGGCAAAACTCGCTGCGTGGGAGTTACCGTTGTCGAAAGATGAAGACAACAGCTTAGATGTATTTTTAGACGCAATGGACAAAATTATTGATCAGTGCGTCGAACAACAAATTGAACAGTTGCAGACTAAATCAAGAACAATCGGCTTATCAGTCGATGAAAAGCAGGATTTACAGCTTTTATTGCTGAACCTGGCTAGTAAGTAGTCAACAATTAAGAAATTTGTTATAATGACTGGTTTGCAACTCTGCATACTAAATTATCACTCAGACCCGAAGTTGGATACCGTCTATGGAGCAAAATCCGCAGTCACAGCTAAAGTTACTTGTTGCGAAAGGCAAGGAACAAGGCTATCTGACCTACGCCGAAGTAAATGACCACCTACCAGAAGACATTGTAGATTCTGATCAGGTTGAAGACATTATTCAAATGATTAATGACATGGGTATCAAGGTAGTTGAAACAGCACCTGATGCCGATGAACTCATGATGACTGAAGATAATGCCGACGAAGACGCCATTGAAGCTGCGGCGCAAGCATTATCAAGCGTAGAAAGCGAGATCGGCCGCACGACAGACCCAGTACGTATGTACATGCGTGAAATGGGTACGGTTGAACTACTTACTCGCGAAGGCGAAATTGATATCGCAAAACGCATTGAAGATGGTATCAACCAAGTTCAATGTTCAGTCGCTGAATACCCTTCTGCGATCGCTCACCTACTTGAGCAGTTCGACAAAGTAGAAGCTGATGAGCTTCGTATCACTGATATTATTTCAGGCTTTGTTGATCCAAACGAAGAAGCAACAGCAGCACCAACAGCAACACACATTGGTTCAGAGCTAAGCGAAACTGATCTTGAAGACGAAGATAAAGATCTTGAAGATGACGACGATGAAGACGCAGATTCAGAAAATGAAGATGACGGCAGCATCGATCCGGAGCTTGCGCGTGAAAAGTTCTTAGAGCTTCGTAACGCTTACGACAAAATGGCGCTAGCTATTGATACTAATGGTCGCCAAGACAAGCAAACTGAAATTGCTGTTGAAGAGCTATCAGAAGTATTCAAACAGTTCCGTCTAATCCCTAAACAGTTTGATCGCTTAGTTAGCTCACTACGTGACGCGATGGATAAAGTTCGCACTAACGAACGTCTTATCATGCGCATGTGTGTAGATAACAGCAAAATGCCTAAAAAGACCTTCGTTACACTATTTGCAGGTAACGAAGCGAACCAAGATTGGATTGATGAAGCACTAAATTCTGGCAAACCATATGCAGAGCGCCTAAAAACGTACGAAGAAGACCTTCGTCGTTCAGCAATTAAACTGCGCATGCTAGAAGAAGAAACAGGTCTTTCAATCGAGCGTATTAAAGACATCAGCCGTCGCATGTCTATCGGTGAAGCAAAAGCACGCCGTGCGAAGAAAGAGATGGTTGAAGCAAACTTACGTCTGGTTATTTCTATCGCTAAGAAATACACCAACCGTGGTCTACAGTTCTTGGATCTAATCCAAGAAGGTAACATTGGTTTGATGAAGGCGGTTGATAAGTTTGAATACCGTCGTGGTTACAAGTTCTCAACTTACGCTACATGGTGGATCCGTCAGGCGATCACTCGTTCAATCGCCGATCAGGCACGTACAATTCGTATCCCTGTTCACATGATTGAAACGATCAACAAACTGAACCGTATCTCTCGTCAGATGCTTCAGGAAATGGGTCGTGAGCCGTTACCGGAAGAATTAGCTGAACGCATGCAAATGCCGGAAGACAAGATCCGTAAAGTATTGAAGATTGCTAAAGAGCCAATCTCAATGGAAACACCAATTGGTGATGATGAAGATTCACATCTAGGTGACTTCATTGAAGATACAACACTTCAATTACCAATGGATGCGGCAACAGCAACTAACCTACGTGCAGCAACAAACGATGTACTTGCAGGCTTAACACCACGTGAAGCGAAAGTTCTACGTATGCGTTTCGGTATTGATATGAATACTGACCACACGTTAGAAGAAGTAGGTAAACAGTTTGATGTAACGCGTGAGCGTATTCGTCAGATCGAAGCAAAAGCGTTACGTAAGCTTCGCCACCCAAGTCGTTCAGATGTACTACGTAGTTTCCTAGACGAGTAATCGAGAACGATATAAAAAAGCGAGCTTAGTGCTCGCTTTTTTTAAATCTAAAACTCGACGCATAGTAACCGCTAAGTAAATACAGCTTTGTTTTCTTCAGTTTAGACTTGCTTTAATTATTCTAACTGTTGAAAAAGCAAACAAAATCCAAACCTTAATCGCTAGACAAGGGCAAAGCCATCCCCTATAATTTGCCCCATATTGGCCCCTTAGCTCAGTGGTTAGAGCAGGCGACTCATAATCGCTTGGTCCCCAGTTCAAGTCTGGGAGGGGCCACCAAATACAGAAAGGCCGAAATGGGTAACCATTTCGGCCTTTTGCTTTTCTAGTCATATGCCCTTTCGATTCATATCACAAAAGCCATCATTGTGATTTCATCAATTACTCGCAGTTAACTTAACCACAACAGAAAATATCACGGCACTAAGACAATATTGAATAACCCTTCAAGCCTTGATAAATAACAATACTTTATTTTAATTTTTCAGCATAATCATCATCGTTGCGTCACATTACGATGAGACGATTTAGCCACTTAACTCTAAGTGCAAATAAAAAGAGTTCTGCTATAATGTTGCGCTTGTGAATCACGGATTTGATTAAACAGTTTCATATTACTGGCTAAACGCAAGTACCAAGATCTAACCAACGATGAGTAACAATTAAAAATTCAGTACCACCACTTTATCAAAGCGCCAACGTTTTTATAAAGTAATGTTTATCGAGTTTTTTATTACAACCATCATATCAACAGTTATCTCATTAAAGGATGTAGCAATACAGAAATTAGCATGATGATAATCGTTCTATGGTGATAATTTCCCCTTGGGTAAAAGTTCGTCTGGAGAGAACCCTCAATGAAAAAGACCAAGATCGTATGTACGATTGGACCTAAAACTGAATCTGTAGAAATGCTTACTAAACTAGCTAACGCTGGTATGAACGTAATGCGTCTAAACTTCTCACACGGTGACTTCGAAGAGCACGGTCAGCGTATCCGCAACCTTCGCGAAGTAATGGCTAATACAGGCAAAGAGCTAGCAATCCTGTTAGATACTAAAGGCCCTGAAATCCGTACAATCAAACTAGAAGGCGGTCAAGACTTCTCTCTAGTAGCTGGTCAAGAGTTCACTTTCACAACTGACACTTCAGTTGTTGGTAACCAAAACCGCGTTGCTGTAACTTACCCTGGTTTCGCTAAAGACCTAACTAAAGGTAACACTATCCTAGTAGACGACGGTCTAATCGAAATGGAAGTGCTTGAAACGACTGACACTGAAGTTAAGTGTAAAGTACTTAACAACGGTGACCTAGGTGAAAACAAAGGTGTTAACCTACCAGGTGTTTCTGTAAAACTTCCTGCACTTGCTGAAAAAGATAAAGCTGATCTTAAGTTCGGTTGTGAGCAAGGCGTTGATTTCGTTGCTGCATCTTTCATCCGTAAAGCAGAAGACGTACAAGAAATCCGTGCTCTTCTAGCAGCTAACGGCGGCGAAAACATCCAAATCATCTCTAAGATCGAGAACCAAGAAGGTGTTGATAACTTCGACGCTATCCTTGAAGCTTCTGACGGTATCATGGTTGCTCGTGGTGACCTTGGTGTTGAGATCCCAGTTGAAGAAGTTATCTTCGCTCAGAAGATGATGATCGAGAAATGTAACCGTGCACGTAAAGTTGTAATCACTGCAACTCAAATGCTTGACTCTATGATCAAGAACCCACGTCCAACTCGCGCAGAAGCGGGCGACGTTGCTAACGCAATCATGGATGGTACTGACGCAGTTATGCTTTCTGGTGAATCAGCGAAGGGTAAATACCCAATCGAAGCTGTAACTATCATGGCTCAAATCTGTGCACGTACCGATGACGTTGTTAAGCCTGAGCTAGGTTCTCGCCTAGACAGCCCACGTCTACGTATTACAGAAGCAGTATGTAAAGGTGCAGTAGACACAGCTGAGAAGCTAAATGCTCCACTGATCATCGTTGCTACTGAAGCTGGTAAGTCTGCACGTTCTGTACGTAAATACTTCCCAACTGCACGCATCCTTGCTGTAACAACAAACACGAAGACAGCAGCTCAGCTATGTCTATCTAAAGGTGTTACACCTGTTGTTGTTGATTCAATCGAAAGCACTGACGCATTCTACCTACGTGGTAAAGAGCTAGCGCTTGAGACTGGTCTTGGTGCTAAAGGCGATATCGTTGTTATGGTTTCTGGTGCACTTGTTGCTTCTGGTACTACTAACACTGCATCTGTACACGTACTATAATTCGTACTTACAAATGCTAAAAAGGAGCCCATGTGGCTCCTTTTTTATTAATCTTCCGTTTATCATCTAATTGCATACTTACCTCTTCCGACTTCTCAGCACCCTTATAAAAATGAGTGATTTATCTTATTTTTTATCATCTTATCGTACTAAGTTAGCAATCACTTATTTGATATCCCTTCTATAAATGACCAAATACCATCTAAAATGTTTAAGCAATAAACAAAGCAAGGTATAATTAGCTTCGACGAACTGTAAAGTTCACTGTACAGCAAAACAAAATCCCAATAACAATAATAACGGGATAATAATAAAAATAATGAGGACTCACGTGTCTAGCCCGACTTTAACAAATCAGGTTATGGAAGTAATTCGACAGGACATCTTGCTCGGTAAACTCACTCCTGGACAAAAATTGGTTGTAGCTGATCTAAAAGAGCGCTACAACGTTGGTGCATCTCCAATCCGTGAAGCATTAGTGCAATTATCATGGAAAAAATACATTAAATTCGCACCGCAAAAAGGCTGCTGGGTAGCCCCTGTCTCTATTGAAGAGCTTCAGGATCTTTTCAGTGCCAATAAAGTAATTTCACGTGAACTATTAACGCGTGCAATTACTCATGGTGATGAAGCATGGGAATTAAATATCCTTACGGCTTACCATAAACTCAGCCGAATAGATCCTACATCAGATGAGACCGATTTATCAGAATGGGAACAACGCCACTGCGATTTCCATACCGCGATCCTAACCAGTGAGCATTCTCCTGTGATGCTTGATATCTACCACGATATCTATGATCAAATTAAGCGCTATCGCCATATTTGGGTCAGTAAAATGCGTCAAGTCGAAGATCGCTACACTGATGAGGGTGAACATGAAGCATTGATGAAGGCCGTCCTTGCTCGTGATCTTGAGCAAGCGCAAAAGATCATGCATACCCACTTTGAACGTGCGGTAGAAGATATCAAAAATTATCTTTAATAGGTTCTGCTTAAAATAATAAAAAGCTCGCTAAGTGATTAGCGAGCTTTTTAGATCTTACCAACCGAAAATCTCTTTGTGATGGGTATTTAATAGCAAAACCACCAATAAAAAGTAGATAGCGCTAATTTTAAACCCCAAAATTACCAGAGTGGCTGTGGTTAATCGGACCAAAAATTGCTGCAGCATCGCTTACCTCTGTGGCATAGCGCTTCCCTGCCTTCTGCTCCTTAATTAAGCTTAGTCTATGTTTCTTATAAAACATTACAAACAAAAGAGCCGATTGTTGCATCAACAATCGGCTCAATATTTATCGGCTATGATTATGCTCTTAGTGCTCGCTCACCACGAGCCATACCTACTACACCACTTCTTGCAACTTCAATAATTTCAGTCGCTTCACCTACGGCTTCAAGAAAAGCATCAAGCTTATCGCCAGTACCAGCAAGTTGAATGGTGTATAGCTTACTCGTCACATCAATGATCTGCCCGCGGAAAATGTCAGCGGTACGCTTAACTTCAGCGCGAGCAAAACCACTTGCTTTCACTTTCACTAACATCAGTTCACGTTCGACATGTTCTGACTCAGTAACATTACTCACTTTTAAAATGTCGATCAGCTTATGCAGTTGTTTTTCAATCTGCTCATAAGCCGATTCATTTTTAACATTAGTCGTAATGTTTAAACGAGAAAGCGTTGGATCATCAGTCGGTGCAACGGTTAATGATTCAATGTTGTAGCCACGCTGAGAAAACAGACCAACCACACGAGACAATGCCCCTGGTTGGTTTTCAAGTAATACTGAAATGATTCTACGCATTATGTTCTCTCCGTTTTACTTAGCCACATCTCATTCATTGCACCGCCACGGATCAACATTGGGTACACATGCTCCGTTTCATCGACGCTGATATCGATGAAGACTAATTTATCTTTCAGCGCTAATGCTTTTTCTAATTCACTTTCTAATTTATTCGGATCTGAGATACGTACACCAACATGACCATAGGCTTCAGCTATCGCGGCAAAATCAGGTACTGAGTCCATGTAAGAGTGAGAATGTCGACCTTGGTAGATCATGTCTTGCCACTGCTTTACCATGCCTAAGAAACGGTTATTTAAGTTAATAATTTTAACTGGGATATCATATTGTAGTGCGGTCGATAGCTCTTGAATATTCATCTGAATACTGCCATCCCCTGTTACACACACCACTTCTGCATCAGGCAAGGCAAACTTCACTCCCATCGCAGCAGGAAGACCAAATCCCATAGTGCCAAGACCACCTGAATTGATCCAACGACGAGGCTTATCAAACGGATAATAGAGAGCCGCAAACATTTGGTGCTGACCTACATCAGAAGTAACATAAGCATCACCATTGGTTAGACGGTGTAGCGCTTCAATCACTTGTTGTGGCTTAATGCGCTCGTTACTCGTCTCGTAGTTTAAACATTGGCGATCACGCCATGTCGAGATCTCTTGCCACCATTGATCAATAGCTGATTGAGCGTTGTTCACTTCATGCTCTTTTAACTGCTTGAGCATTTGATTTAAAACTGTATCTGCCGAACCTACGATTGGAATATCAGCAGAAACCGTTTTAGAAATTGATGAAGGATCAATATCAATATGCATGATGGTCGCATCAGGACAATATTTCTCTAAGTTATTGGTCGTACGATCATCAAAGCGTACACCCACACCAAAGATCAGATCTGCATTATGCATCGCCATATTGGCTTCATAAGTCCCGTGCATACCTAACATGCCTAAACACTGTTTATGGGTACCAGGAAACGCACCAAGCCCCATTAAGGTATTAACCACTGGAATATTTAACGATTCAGCAAGCTCAATCAACTGCTCACTACACGATGACATGATCGCGCCACCACCAACATACAAGACGGGCTTTTTCGCAGACAGTAATGCTTTTACGCCGCGTTTAATTTGGCCTTTATGACCTTGGGTAGTGGGATTATAAGAGCGAAGGGCAATCGACTCTGGATATTGATAAGGATACGCTTCTGCTGGGTTTAGCATATCTTTTGGAATATCGACTACAACAGGACCAGGACGCCCTGTTGACGCAATGTAG
Source organism: Photobacterium leiognathi (assembly GCF_030685535.1). NCBI lineage: Bacteria > Pseudomonadati > Pseudomonadota > Gammaproteobacteria > Vibrionales > Vibrionaceae > Photobacterium > Photobacterium leiognathi. The sequence continues at coordinate 2,876,690 of NZ_CP131601.1, forward strand.
AACGCTTTTTTAATGATCGCTGGAATATCTTCAGGCTTGGTCACTAAAAAACTGTGTTTCACCACCGGACGTGAGATCCCGACCATATCACATTCTTGGAAAGCATCATTACCAATCAAGCTACTCATTACCTGACCGGATAGCACCACCATCGGAATTGAATCCATATAAGCGGTAGCAATACCCGTAATCGCATTGGTTGCGCCAGGCCCCGATGTGACAAGCACAACACCGACTTCACCCGTTGCACGCGCGTAACCATCTGCCATATGAACAGCAGCTTGTTCATGGCGAACAAGGACGTGTTCAATATCACTTTTCTCGTGAAGGGCATCGTAGATATCAAGAACTGAGCCACCAGGGTAGCCGAATATATGCTTAACGCCTTGATCGATCATAGAACGTACGATCATATCAGCGCCGGACAACATCTCCATATTTTGTCTCCAGGTCGATGAAACATAGTTAGGGCTTATTTTTAGCCTAATAAACACATGATCTCGTCATGCTATGTATGCTGCGTCAAGCCATAACAAAACGCAGTTACCTGTAACAACTTTAACGCTTTTGCAGCATTTAGATCCAGTAGCTAAATAGAGTTTACGGTTAAAATCTAACAAATGACTTATTCATAAGTATTTCTACAAACAACCTCTTTTACTGCCATATTAATAACTAGATTATTAACAAGATGCCAAACATGTCACTGCCGATAATAAAAAAGGAGCCCCAAGAGGCTCCTTAATTTATTAAAAGTAAAACATTAATCGTCTTTATGAGAGGCCTTTTTATGGCTTTCCTCATACATGCGCTCAATTTCTTGATGGTAACGATCTTGGATCACTTTACGACGCAGTTTTTGCGTTGGGGTTAATTCACCATGATCCATCGAGAACGATTTAGGTAACAAGGTAAATTTCTTCACTTGCTCAAAACGCGCTAAATCTTTTTGTAACTCTACCACACGCTTTTCAATCAACTCGACAATTTGGCTATGTTTGATCAGCTCTAAACGGTCTTTATATTTGATATTCAATTCACGTGCGTGCTCTTCAAGGGTCTCGAAACACGGAACGATAAGTGCAGATACAAACTTACGCGTATCAGCAATAACGGCGATTTGTTCGATGAAGTGATCTTTACCAATAGCACCTTCAATCACTTGTGGTGCAATATATTTACCACCTGAAGTCTTCATCAACTCTTTAATACGATCGGTGATAAACAAGTTACCTTGCTCATCAATATAGCCCGCATCACCCGTTTTCAAAAAGCCGTCTTCTGTGAAGTTTTTCGCTGTCTCTTCAGGCATGTTGTAGTAACCACGCATCACCATTGGACCACGTACTAAGATCTCGTTTTCTTGACCGATCTTCACTTCAGCACCTGGCATTGGCATACCGATGGAATCAGGGTTATAGCAGCTGTCATCCCAACAAGATACGGTTGCTGTGGTCTCAGTCATGCCATAACCTAGCTTCACATTAATACCGATGGCATGGAAGAAACGACCGATACCTGCATCCAGTTTTGCACCACCACATGGCATAAATTTAATGTTCCCACCGAGCACAGCCTGCAGTTTTGATAACACTACTTTCTCAGCTAATGCGTGAGATTTCTTCAATAACCAAGATGGCTCACGACATTCTTGGCGTGCAACCGACATCTTCGCGCCCATATTAACCGCCCATGTGAAGATCATTTTACGGTGTAATGGTGCACGAGAAACTTTGTCGTGAATACCGGAGTAAATTTTTTCAAATACGCGTGGTACCGCTGACATGTAATGTGGTTTTACTGTTACTAACGCTTCTTTTAGTTTGTTTGTATCTGACAGATAACAGTTCACCACACCACGATGGAGCACATAGAACGTCCATGCTCGCTCAAATACGTGTGATAGCGGTAAGAAACACAGTGATGTATCGCCTTCATCTAAAGCTAAACGCTGATCGTGCGCTTCAATTTGTGAAGCAATGTTCGCGTAATCTAGCATTACCCCTTTCGGTGTACCAGTTGTACCCGAGGTGTAAATAAGGGTGATCAGATCATCCATTGCTTGCTCAGCTAAACGGGTATCTAGCTCTTGCTGATACTCTGCGCTTGCTTGATTAACAAAGTCATTGTAATGACAAGCTAATGGATGCTTAGGAATAACTACATCATCAGATAAAGCGACAATACGCTCTAACTGAGGGCATTGATCTGCAATTTCGACAGCCGCATCCATTTGCGCCTGCTCGCCAACAAATAAAACTTTTACACTTGCATCTTGCAGAATGTAAGCCGCTTGTTGTGGTGTACTTGTTGGGTAAATAGGAACAGTAATACAACGATTGTATAAAGTAGCAAAATCAGCCACAGTCCAACGAGGCATATTATTTGAGAAAATACCTACTTTATCTTGAACTTGTAGCCCCTGACGCAATAGCGCTAACGCCAATTGCTGAATTTGTTCACCAAAACAATTCCAACTAATATCTTGCCATTCACCATCAACTTGATGACGTAATGCTGCCTTTTCGCCTAAACGGGCAATTTGGCTACGAATGCGGTGAACAATATGAAAATCGTGTTGTGCCATAAGTACTCTATTTTTTTAGCTTACACTTGTAAGCCGATTCGAGGTATGCAGTCTACAATTCAGCCTATAAAAAGCCAACCATAATGCACATAAAAATATCTCTTCTGACGCCTGAACTTTACTCTACGCCTTGTCAATAAAGGCTATCAAACGACTTTTTGAGCAATTGATAAAAGTGTAAGAATCTATAAATAACATGGACGAACAGCGAAACCTCACACTCACACTCACACTCACACTCACACTTATATACCCAAGTGACTTGGGTTTATTAATAATATTATTATTTCACTTCTCGTATTTACTGCTCTTACCACTACCTTTAATAGGGATATACCCAAGCGACTTCAATATGCCTGATTCAGAGCGAGGTCACTTATTCCAAGTTGTCTGACGCAAGAAGTCGGCTCAGTGACACGATCCCAAAGGGCGAGCGTCCTTAGCTCTCAGACTTTGTTAACGATTCTCAATGTAGAACCACTATATCTACGAATCGTTGCCGCGCCTGAGAACTAAGGTCATCTCGCTGAACACTGCACCTTGAAGTTACTTGGGTATATAAGAAAAAAGGCCAGCAACTTAGCTGACCTCTCTTTCAATGATGCTTATTGATTACTGGGCTAGATTGCCACAGATAGCCATTAATTGATCACGCATCCAAATGTTACCTTTGTCTTTTTGGGTTGATTCATGCCAACTTAGGTAACCGCTGATCTTGTTGTTCGCAAATGGTAGCTCTAATACCTTTAATTGTAGGTTATCAGCCACAGATTCCGCTAACCAACGAGGTGCTACCGCAATCAGCTCAGATTGACCAACAACGTACATAATGTTGCTCAAGCTTGCACCGTGGTATGCTTCGTTGTAATTCACTGTTTGATTGTAAATATGATCAGAGAAACTTTTCACTTCTGGTACATTTTTAAGTACCGCGTGCATTTCATGGTTAAACTCTGATTCTGAAATGCTATCACCTAAACGCGGGTGCTTATCTGATGCTATAACCACTAACTCATCGCTAAACAATTCTGTGCTACAAAAACCTTGCTCATCAAAGCGCACATAATCAATAACAAAATCGATTTCCTGATAACGCAATTTTTGCGCTAAATCCACTTCAAATTCTGCTTCAAGTTGTACACGCAAGTTCGGTGCTTGCGCTCTCATTTCTGTCAAAATTTGAGGTGCAAAACGCATGTCAGAAGGGCTACAAATAGCAAGCTTAAATGAGCGGCTCGATGTCTGAGGACTAAAGATAGAGCACGGCAATTCATTCTTCACTAATTGCAACGCTTGGCGTAGTGGACCAAACAGTTGTTTTGCTCGTTGAGTAGGTTGAATACCACGACCATGGCGAATAAAAAGTTCATCATTGAACATAACTTTCAGGCGAGCAACAGCATTACTTACAGCAGGTTGTGACATACCCAAATTATGTGCAGCACGAGTGATATTTTGCTCTTGCATCACGGCATCAAAAACCGTCAATAAGTTAAGATCAACACTGCGTAATGTAGATTCCATTGAGTAATTTTCTGCTGGGTAAACTGTAGATGTCTTACGTGTCATGTTATGCCTCTAATTATTAATTTATAGGCATATCCGTTATGCCAGCAGTAACTTAGAAGCCTAACGCTAACTTCTAGTGTTACCCCCCTAAACTCGGGATGAGACAAGTATTATCCAAACCGATTGACGAGACTAATAATAGAAAATAAGCGATCATGAAGATTGTATGAATTGATGAGCATTCAGAAAATAAAACAATTAAAATCAAATAGATAATTAACACATAAAATAAATGAAAAAATATATAAATAAAAATTTAGATCGTTTTTTAATATAAAACATCACCACCGATTCAAGAATAATCAGTATTCTAAGGTAATTAATTCACTTCATTAATGGTTTAGTTAACGAAAGGTTCGAGGTGATATATTGGCTTTCTGGATAATGTTCAGACATCACTTCACAAACCAATTCGGGAAATTCAACTTGCGACCAAAGTGTATTTTGCAGCGTTGTTATATCATCCCAACCACTACTAAGTAACCACTTACCAACTTCACTTGCAACATCAGGAATTTTGACTCGTCCAACACTTTCACTATCTAGCCATACTCGCATGGTCGTGATATCTAACGACTGAGTCACATGAGCCAATCCCATCATTGCTAAAGTGGCAACATTACTGCTTTGTTCAAATTGCCCTTGTAGTGGTTTCAACAACAATTTTTTTCCCAGTGAAATCGCCTCCGATGGCAATTCAAATCCACCGTTTGCCACCACGCCTTTGCATTGATGTAAGTGATGATGAAAACCATCACGACTGAGTGGTTTTAACTGCACATTTTGCCACTGAGATTCAACCTCAATATCGGGGTGATAACAGACAAAATTAATCTGCTGAAAATGTGAAAGTAGCTCGGTAATTTGAGTTAAGGATTCAAATGGCAAATACACCAAAATGAACGATGCTTGATTGATGCTTGGCTTATCAAAACAAGGAATAATCGGCGGTAATATTGGACAGTTAAAATGATACCAATGCAGTCCAATTTGATACTGAGTTGGAGCAAAATAACGCGTCAATAATCGATCAAATAGACTGTCATTGACCTTAGGTACATGATGAAGAAATGCCGCTTGGTGACTAAGCGATAAACTCGGTACTTGCTGTTGCTTGGCTGCCCATGCCGTTACTGGCTCAAAATCATTAAGCACCAAATCATAATAGGATAAATCTAACGTTTTCACTTCTTGACGGAAATAACCTAAATTCAACTGACGCCACGTTTTCCACTTTTGCACACATCCTTGCTCGGTAACAAACGTTAGCCCTTTACCTACTTGAAAGTCACCAAAGCAACTCATATCAAAAAATTTGTCTGAGGCTCGACCTGAAAAGTAATAATCAACCTCACAGTCTAACGCCTGAAAAACCCGAGCCATTTCGCGAGCACGAGAAATATGACCATTGCCTGTACCTTGGATCCCATAAAGTATTTTCATTATTTATTCCTCACAAGGTAACACTGACTAATTCAAAGCAAACAAGGCCTAATAACGCACCTGCCACAATATCGCTAAAGTAATGCACTCCCAGCAACACTCGAGATAGCCCAATACAGCCAGCCCAGCACCAAACCAAAAAGCTAAAAGCAGGAAAAAAACTTGAAATCAAAGCTGCCATCATAAAAGCAGCCGCGGTATGACCTGACGGCAAGCTGTAGCGATCGGAAGGTTTAATAAAGGTGGGTAAACTGACTGGGCGATCGCGTTTGAAGCTATTTTTCAATAACCAATACAAGGGTAATTCAATTAGAAACATCAATAAGCCATAGCGAAGAAATGCACTACCTTGTTGATCATCAATCAACCATACCATCAAGCCAATCAAAGCATAAAGATGACCATCACCAGTACGAGAAACAATACGGCTGATCTTGGCTAAGGAAGGGGTAAAGCGATGACAAAGGCAAAGCGTTGAAAACGCATAGTCAAAACGCTGGATTGGGCTTAATAACGTCATCTATCAATCTCCTTTTATAATTATCACTAGCATAAAAAGGAGTTATGACAGCAGGGTTAAGCTTCAAAGGAGACTCAATGACAATCCATTTCTCTATTTAAAAGCAATTAAATGTTAATAAAAAGTAAGTCATGAAAACACTCTAAAACAGTATCGATAGCTTTATGTCTTTTACTTATATCGTGAAACAACACTTTCCATTAATTTAAAATCAACACCTTAATGGCATATTCGTAAAATAAACGTAATTATTGGTTGACCTTTGACCTGTCTATTTGGTATTCATTTGTTAATTAACTTTATATAAGTGTGTACAAAATGAAAAAGCATTTCTCATTACTCCTAAGCCTCCTCCTTATCGTGACTTAATCGCGCGGGTTGCTTATGGGTGGGAAATGCCACTAACGATTTTAGAACCCGCGCTACTTGCGCGGGTTTTTTCATATATCGACTAGCGCAAGTGAATGCGAACTAACCTGTAACGGTAATAGACTAAAAGGAAGTAGCAATGAAAGATCAGGTCATTATTTTCGATACTACGCTACGTGACGGTGAGCAGGCGCTATCAGCAAGCCTAACCGTTAAAGAAAAACTACAGATCGCATACGCATTAGAACGTCTAGGTGTTGATGTTATTGAAGCCAGCTTCCCTGTTTCATCACCCGGTGATTTTGAATCAGTACAGACGATTGCTAAAAACATCAAAAATAGCCGCGTTTGTGCCCTTTCTCGTGCCGTTGCGAAAGATATTGATGTGGCGGCAGAGTCCTTAAAAGTCGCAGAAGCTTTTCGTATTCATACTTTTATTTCCACTTCTACCGTTCATGTCCAAGACAAACTGCGTCGCAGCTATGATGACGTGATTGAGATGGGTGTTGCCGCAGTTAAACGTGCTCGCAATTATACCGATGATGTCGAGTTTTCTTGTGAAGATGCAGGCCGTACTCCTATTGATAACCTGTGTCGTATGGTAGAAGCTGCGATCAATGCAGGCGCGAACACCATTAATATTCCAGATACCGTAGGCTACACCCTACCAAGTGAATTTGGTGGCATCATCACTCAGCTATTTAACCGTGTACCAAATATCGATAAAGCCATCATCTCGGTTCACTGTCATGACGATCTAGGAATGTCTGTTGCGAACTCAATGGCGGCGGTTCAAGCGGGTGCTCGCCAAGTGGAAGGGACGATTAACGGCTTAGGGGAACGTGCGGGTAACTGTTCGCTAGAAGAGATCGCAATGATCATCAAAACCCGTCAGGAGCTACTTGGCGTGACGACTAATATCAAACACGATGAAATTCATCGCACCAGTAAAATGGTCAGCCAACTATGTAACATGCCTATTCAGGCCAACAAAGCGATTGTCGGTGCTAATGCCTTTAGTCACTCCTCAGGTATTCACCAAGATGGCATGCTAAAGAATAAGAACACCTATGAAATCATGACACCAGAGTCTATTGGTCTGAAAAACCAAGCACTAAACCTAACCAGCCGTTCCGGTCGTGCAGCAGTGAAAAGCCATATGGATGCCATGGGTTACACCGAAAACGAATACAACCTAGATAAGTTGTACGCTGATTTCCTAAAACTGGCAGATCGTAAAGGTCAGGTGTTTGATTACGATCTTGAAGCACTGATGCATTTTTCCAACCTACGTGATGAAGATGACTACTTCAAACTCAATTACCTAAGTGTGCAATCAGGTAGCGTAATGGCAACCACCAGCATCAAGCTGCAATGTGGTGATGAAGAAAAGTGTGAAGCAGCTGTCGGCAATGGTCCGGTTGATGCGCTATACCAATGTATTTACCGTTTAACGGGTTACGACATCGTATTGGATAAGTTTGATCTAACCGCCAAGGGTGAAGGTGAAGATGGCTTAGGTCAGGCAGATATTATCGCAAACTACAAAGGCAGAAAGTACCACGGTACTGGTCTCGCAACAGATATTGTTGAAGCTTCTGGTCAAGCCCTACTGCATGTTATTAATAGTATTCACCGTGCAGATCAAATTGAAGAGATCAAACAGCGCTCTGCTCATTGAGCTAATAGCAAACCCAGATAACAAATTTTAATGTTTAAATAATTACGGAGAGCAACAAGCCATGGCAGGTTCTTACAAAATTGCAGTTCTACCCGGTGACGGGATCGGCCCAGAAGTAATGCAGCAAGCACATAAAGTGCTAGATGCTGTTGAAGCTAAATTTAATCTCACTTTTGCCCGCACAGAGTACGATGTGGGCGGTATTGCTATCGACAACCACGGCAGTCCACTACCTGATGCAACCCTAAAAGGTTGTGAAGAGGCTGACGCTGTACTATTTGGTTCTGTCGGTGGCCCTAAATGGGAACATCTTGCGCCAAACGATCAACCTGAGCGTGGTGCCCTACTACCGCTACGTAAACACTTCCAACTATTTTGTAATCTTCGCCCAGCACAGATCCACCGTGGTCTTGAGAAGTTCTCGCCACTGCGTGCTGATATTTCTGAGCGTGGCTTTGATATTGCGGTAGTACGTGAACTAACGGGCGGTATCTACTTTGGTCAGCCAAAAGGTCGTGAAGGTGAAGGCGATCAAGAAAAAGCGTTCGATACTGAAGTTTATTACCGTTATGAGATTGAACGTATTGCCAAAATTGCCTTTGAATCAGCACGTCTTCGTAGCAAGAAAGTGTGCTCGATTGATAAAGCGAACGTACTACAAAGCTCAATTCTATGGCGTGAAGTGGTCGAAGAAGTGGCAAAAGACTACCCAGATGTCAGCCTTAGCCACATGTATATTGATAATGCGACGATGCAGCTTATTAAAGATCCTTCGCAGTTTGATGTGATGCTATGTTCAAACATCTTCGGCGACATCATTTCGGATGAATGTGCCATGATCACAGGATCTATGGGTATGTTGCCATCCGCCAGTCTTAACCAAGACAAGTTTGGCATGTACGAACCTGCGGGCGGCTCTGCACCTGATATTGCCGATAAGAATATCGCCAACCCTGTGGCACAGATCCTATCAGCAGCACTGATGCTACGTTACAGCCTTGGCGAAGAAAAAGCCGCACGCGCCATCGAGCAAGCAGTATCACAAGCACTGGAAGCCGGCGAACTCACCGCCGATCTTGCCAGTGATAAACCTGCATTAACCACCTCTGAAATGGGCGATAAGATCGCTGCATACATTCAGCAAGCATAAGGGAGCATGAGCAATGTCGAACACTAATAATAGCGCCCCTAAAACGCTTTACGAGAAAGTTTACGATGCCCACGTTGCTGTTGCTGCACAAGGCGAAAACCCGATCCTGTATATCGATCGCCACTTAGTACATGAGGTGACATCACCACAGGCTTTTGATGGTCTGCGTGAAAAAGGTCGTAAAGTACGCCAAGTATCAAAAACCTTTGCAACCATGGATCACAATGTCTCTACTCAAACTAAAGACATTAATGCCTCTGGTGAAATGGCACGCATTCAAATGGAAACGCTAGCCAAAAACTGTGAAGAATTTGGCGTCACCCTGTACGATCTAAACCATAAATATCAAGGTATTGTGCACGTTATGGGCCCAGAGCTAGGTATTACGCTACCGGGTATGACCATTGTTTGTGGTGACTCACACACCGCCACTCACGGTGCCTTTGGCGCGCTAGCCTTTGGTATTGGTACTTCTGAAGTTGAGCACGTTCTAGCAACTCAGACCCTAAAACAATCTCGTGCCAAGACCATGAAGATTGAAGTAAAAGGTAAAGTTGCTGAAGGTATTACCGCTAAAGATATCGTCCTTGCGATCATCGGTAAAACCACGGCTGCTGGCGGTACGGGTTATGTGGTGGAGTTTTGTGGGGAAGCCATTACCGATCTGACCATGGAAGGTCGTATGACCGTCTGTAACATGGCAATTGAACTAGGCGCAAAAGCCGGTTTGATCGCACCCGATCAAACCACGTTTGATTATATTAAAGATCGTGAATTTGCACCCAAAGGCGCTGAGTTTGATGCTGCAGTAGAGTATTGGACATCACTGAAATCGGATCCTGATGCCGAGTTTGATGCGGTAGTCACCCTTGATGCGAAAGATATTAAACCACAAGTGACATGGGGAACTAACCCTGACCAAGTGATTGCCGTTGACGAGCCAATTCCAACACCTGAAAGCTTTAACGATCCAGTAGAAAAAGCATCAGCGGAAAAAGCCCTCGCTTACATGGGGCTAGAAGCAGGTAAAACACTGTCTGATTTTTCTGTTGATAAGGTATTTATCGGTTCATGTACCAACTCACGTATTGAAGATATGCGTGCAGCAGCAGCGATTGCCAAAGGGCGTAAAGTTGCCCCTAATGTTCAGGCTCTGGTTGTGCCAGGTTCAGAGCAAGTTAAAGCACAAGCGGAAAAAGAAGGGCTAGATAAAATCTTTATTGAAGCCGACTTTGAATGGCGTCTACCTGGGTGCTCAATGTGCTTGGCAATGAATAACGATCGCTTAGGTCCCGGTGAACGTTGTGCCTCAACCAGTAACCGTAACTTCGAAGGTCGCCAAGGTCGTGATGGACGTACTCACCTAGTAAGTCCTGCGATGGCAGCCGCCGCGGCATGTGCAGGTCACTTTGTCGATATTCGTCAACTAGACGCAGCTTCTGCGTAACAAAAGGATGTGAACATGACTGGTTTTAAACAACACACTGGGCTTGTCGTACCGCTAGATGCTGCCAACGTCGATACCGATGCGATTATTCCAAAACAATTTTTGCAGAAAGTCACCCGAACTGGATTTGGTAAACACCTTTTCCATGACTGGCGTTTTCTTGATGATGCAGGCGAGCAAAACAACCCTGAATTTGTAATGAATGCCCCACGCTATCAAGGTGCAAGTATTCTGCTTGCTCGTGAAAACTTTGGCTGTGGTTCATCTCGTGAGCACGCACCATGGGCACTGGCTGATTACGGGATCCAAGTAATGATCGCACCAAGCTTTGCCGACATTTTCTACGGTAACTCGATCAACAACCAAATGGTGCCTGTTCGCCTAACCGAACAAGAAGTCGATGAGCTATTCCAATTTGTTGAAGCCAATGAAGGTGCTGAGATCAACGTCGATCTCGAAAAGATGATCGTCACCGCAAACAGTAAAACCTATTCATTCGAAATTGATGAATTCCGTCGCCACTGTTTGCTTAACGGTCTAGACAACATCGGCTTAACGCTACAACACGAAGATAAGATCGCCAGCTTTGAGAGCCAAATCCCTCGCTTCCTTGCTTGATCATTCATCATTTTAAACTTCATAGACGCCCTTTGTGGGCGTTTATTTTTTGTCGCTAATAACAAAACAAACAATAAAAGCAGGTTTTAGTCACCAAATACTCTATAGCCGTTTAGAAAAACGATTGCTTACTATTATCAAGGAATACAACATCTTGATGAGAGAGTGTTAATACTGCCATTGCTTTAAATAATATGCGCTTTGTCTACAACAGGCCGTGTATTCAGACGCTATCACTTATTTTCAGTAACAGGTACAATGCATTGTTCTCATTGGGGAGCCTGTTGGCTGAGATTGTTAAGCATACATGCTTTATACAGAACCCATCGAACCTGAACCAGGTAATGCTGGCGTAGGAATTGAGATACTCGAACATTTAACTAGGTGTTCGAGTCTGCTGCACCGCACGATGCGACAGCTCTCAAACCTGTGCCGCTCTCTCTTTCTATTTTTGTCCATAGGATGTCGGACATATCGGAGCGCATAGTGAAAAAAACAACCACTCTTCTAACACTTATCTCATTGTCACTTATCGCAAGCAGTGCTTTTGCTGCCGACAATACTCTCAATGTTTACACCTACAGCTCATTTGCATCTGAATGGGGTCCAGGCCCTGTGATCAAGAAAGCCTTTGAAGCGCAATGCAATGGCTGTAAGGTGAATTTTGTTTCACTAGAAGATGGCGTCTCTATTTTAAATCGTGTGCGTCTTGAAGGTAAAAACAGCAAAGCCGATATTCTGCTAGGGCTTGATAATAACCTGATGACAGAAGCGAAAAACACTGGATTACTAACAACCTCTAACGTTGATACCAGTAAGCTAACACTACCCAAAGGCTGGAGTGACAAGACGTTTGTTCCTTATGACTATGGTTATTTTGCCTTTGTCTACGACAGTTCAAAACTGCCAAATCCACCAGCAAGTCTTGATGCCTTGATCAAAGATCAAAACATTAGCGTGATCTACCAAGATCCTCGTACCTCAACGCCAGGCCAAGGTTTAATGTTGTGGATCAAGTCTGTCTATGGCGATAAAGCACCGGAAATGTGGCAGCAATTGGCAAAACACACCGTCACTGTAACCAAAGGCTGGTCAGAAGCTTATAACATGTTTTTAAAAGGCGAGTCAGATATGGTGTTGTCATACACCACATCACCTGCTTACCACATCATTGCTGAGAACAAGCATCAGTACAAAGCGGCTGATTTTAAAGAAGGTCACTACATGCAAGTAGAAGTCGCAGCGAAGATGAAAAATAGCCCACACCCAAAACTGGCTGATGAGTTCATGCAATTTATTGTCAGCGATGCTTTCCAATCACAAATCGCTACCCACAACTGGATGTATCCAGTGACAAAACAAAGCTTACCGAAAGGATTTGATGAGCTCACCGTACCAAGTAAAGCCCTTGAGTTTAGTGCCGATAAAGTGGCAACACACCGCAAAGCTTGGATCCGAGAGTGGCAACAAGCATTGACTCAATAATGGTTTAAGACTTTGAACAAACGCATCACCTTATTGCCCGGTATGATCAGTGCCGGGCTGATCATTTTCGTTGTCGTTTCTGCGCTGTATGCCTTAATCAGTGAAGCTGGCGACTGGCAACTTGCAACCTTATGGCATGATCCCTACCTGCGTCATGTAACGGGTTTTAGCTTCTATCAAGCGTTCCTCTCAACGCTACTTAGTATTATTCCAGCGATCCCCATCGCCTATGCTCTTTCTCGTCGTCAATTTATCGGCAAAGCCCTACTCCTTCGCCTCTTTGCGATGACATTGGTCATGCCCGTCTTAGTGGCCGTTTTTGGTTTGCTATCTATTTATGGCAAAAGCGGCATCATCAGCGACAGTTTGGGAACACTTGGCTTACCACCATTAAATATTTATGGCTTAAGTGGGATCTTACTGGCACATGTATTTTTAAACCTGCCGCTTACAGTACGCTTTTTACTGCAAAGCCTCGATGGTATTCCTGCTGAACAACATCAACTTGCTGCTCATTTAGGGATCACAGGATGGAGTAAGTTTCGCTTAATTGCATGGCCTCGACTACGCCAACAGCTACCGCACATTGCCGACTTAGTCTTCATGCTGTGCTTTACCAGTTTTGCGGTGATCATGTCATTAGGTGGCGGTCCTAAATCCACCACGATTGAACTTGCGATTTATCAAGCGCTTCGTTATGACTTTGATTTAGCAACTGGTGCTATTTTGGCGCTATGGCAAATGCTGCTGTGTTGTTCGTTAGTATTGATCACTCAACGCTTTGCTAAACCCCTCTCAACCCTAAATGGCTCGATCAATAAAATGGTGGTGAACTATCACGATCACTGGCGTGCTAAATGTTGGGATACCTTTTGGATCATCGTAGCATTACTGTTTGTCGTACCACCAATTTTCGCTGTGGTCGTTTCGGGTATTAACCGCCAATTGCTTAGTATCTTAGAGCAAGAGCAACTCTGGTCAGCGATTTATAATTCACTGCATATCGCCCTGTTTTCTTGTGTTCTCGCTTTCTGTGCTGGGGTGATGATTTTGATCACCAGTCGCAGTTTACGTTTAGCCCGTCGCAAGCTTGCCGCCGATGGTATCGAGATGATAGGTACCGTGATTTTAGTGACGCCGGGGCTGGTACTCAGTACCGGGATCTTCTTATTATTACGCCACTACACCGATGCTTATAGTGCTGCATTTTGGGTCGTAGTCTGTGTTAATGCCCTAATGGCGCTGCCGTATGTGATCAAAACATTAAGCCAACCAATGCTACATCTAGCGCAACAATATAATCCGTTATGTCGCAGTTTAGGTATGACACATCTATCACGATTACGCTTAGTTGAATGGCGTGCATTGCGTGCTCCTATCGCTCAGGCTTTAGCGATAAGCTTTGTGTTATCACTGGGGGATTTAGGTGCGATTGCATTATTTGGCAGCCAAGATTTTCAAACCTTGCCATTGTATTTATTTGAATTAATGGGCAGTTATCGAATGGATGCAGCAGCAGTTGCAGCACTCATTCTACTATTACTCAGCTTAGGTTTATTTAGTGTTGTCGAGTTTTTGGTTGTGACTCGCCATCGCCAAGGAGTTCATCATGCTAAACATTAATCAGCTCAACTATACCTATTTACCTCAACATAAAAATGAGGTGCCGATGGCATTGAGCTTTGATGTTCAACTTGAGCAAGGTGACATCGCCGCCCTTATTGGCCCAAGTGGTGCGGGTAAAAGTACTTTATTGGCGCTTATTGCAGGCTTCCTCGTGCCTGATAACGGTGATATTACGATTAATGGTGCATCTATCTGCCAGCTAGAGCCTGCGCAACGTCCGCTATCTATGCTATTTCAAGAGCACAATTTATTTCCCCACCTTAGTGTGTTTGAAAATATTGCATTGGGAATAAACCCTAAGCTCAAACTCACGACAGAGCAAAAACAGCGGGTGATTGATAGTGCTAAACAGGTAGGGATTGATACCTACCTTGAGCGTTTACCTGAACAGCTTTCTGGTGGTCAACGTCAACGGGTTGCGCTTGCGCGTTGTTTACTCCGTGATCGCCCTCTGCTGCTGCTTGATGAGCCCTTTTCAGCGTTAGATCCTGCGCTTCGCGCTGAAATGCTGACGTTAGTGAAACAACTGGCGAAAGAGAAAAACATCACGGTATTAATGATCACCCACAGCCCTGATGACGCCAGAAAAATCGCCGATAAATGTATTTTTATTGATGATGGCAAAATTAAAACGGCAGGTGTAACGCAAACAATACTTGATAATCCAAACATACCTGAGCTGAAAAAATACCTCGGATTAACGCCTACTGTGATTTGATTTATCTCTATCTACAATTAATTAACGACAAAAAAGCGAGCACCTAATGTGCTCGCTTTTCATATCTATTAAACAATGTGAATTAGAGGTTTTCTTCAGCAAATTCTGCAAGGCGGCTTCGCACCACACCATTGAGATAAATGTTGGCGCTGCCTTCGAAGTTTTTAAAGCGCTCAACAATGTAAGTTAGCCCTGATGTCACAGGCGATAAGTAATTCGAGTCAATTTGCGCTAAGTTACCCGAACAGACAATTTTAGTTCCTTCACCACAACGGGTGATAATGGTCTTGATTTGAGAAGCGGTTAAGTTTTGGCACTCATCCAATAATACAAAGGCATTTTGGATCGAGCGTCCGCGCATAAAGTTAATCGATTTAAATTGAATATTCGCTTTATCAAAAATGTACTTCATTGAGCCATCAGTACACACATCATGCTTATGAAGTGCTTCCATAGTATCGGTAACGGCAGCAAGCCAAGGCATCATTTTCTCTTCTTCTGTGCCCGGTAAGAAGCCGATAGATTCTGCAATTTCAGGTGTATTACGAGTGACAATGATCTTGTCATACATCCCTTTTTCAATCACCTGCTCAAGTGCTGCAGCCATCGCTAAGATGGTTTTACCACAGCCCGCAGGGCCCGTTAAGATCACCAGATCAATGTTTGGATCGAGCATGGCATCAAGTGCCATTCCTTGATAAATGTTTTTCGGGGTAACACCCCATGCTTGTCGATGCATTAACCGCTCTTGGCTAATGTCTTTGATGGTGACTGTTTCTTCATTAATACGCTGAATTCGCGCAGCAAAATCACTGCCTTCATCAACAAGGTACTGGTTTATATAAGGAGTCTCAAAAAGTGATTTAGGGAGTGTGTGCAGTGTCGCTCGGCCTTTATTTTCAGATTGGCACTCAGCAACGTTATCCCAAAAGTCACCACTGTAACGATGAAAACCTTTACTTAATAAGGCAACATCATCAATAAGTTGGTCGGTACGATAATCATCAACATGTAATACACCTGCACCTTTAGCGCGCAATCGCATATTAATGTCTTTGGTCACTAATACCACAGGTCGTGGCGCATGTTTTTGTTGCAGAAAAAGAACACTGTTAAGGATACGGTTATCACCTGCTTTATCACTAAAAGCATGAACCGTTTCTTTTACTTCATAATCGGCAAAAATAGAGATTGTGCCGCTATGTGCGACCGTGTCATTGAAAGGAATACCTGCTGAGATTTGCTCAGGTGGCGCATCGTGAAAAATATCTTCTAACGCACGTATGGCGACTCGTGCATCACGAGAAACATCACGTTTACTGTCTTTAATTCTGTCCAATTCTTCCAGTACCGTCATGGGAATAACCACGTCGTGTTCCTGAAATGAAAAGAACGCCAGAGGCTCGTGGAGCAGAATATTTGTATCTAGTACAAACAGTTTCCGTGCGGCGTCGTCCATAGGCACCTCCTTGGTTGTCTGGACAGCGATAATTTAGCTATCACTCTTTTAGCTTACGTCATAATTTACAATCCGGTTTAATTCTGACGTTTTTCTTATTAAGCCCTCTCTAAATGAAAGTTTTATGATGATTTTACTGTGACGTATTTTCATCACTTTCACCGTGACCTTAATCACATCATGCAGTAACATTACTCCCCTTTTTTGAGCTATGCACAAATTTCAAATTCTAGCGTACACTTATCTTCAGTGTCGCTTATTAATAAACTGCATAGCTTAATGCACTCTCTTTGATATCAAATAATTAGAAGGTTTCTACCACTATGCCATTTGCTTTGGGTCAACGTTGGATCAGTGATACAGAAAGTGATTTAGGTCTAGGTACCGTTGTCGCTCTTGAACCAAGAACGGTTACCTTGATGTTCCCCGCATCAGATGAAAACCGCCTATATGCACGTAATGATGCCCCTGTTACCCGTGTCATGTTTAATATTGGTGATGTGATTGAAAGCCATGAAGGTTGGTCACTAAAGGTAGAAGCGATCAACGAAGACAATGGTGTGATCACTTATATCGGTACTCGCACTGATACCGAAGAAGAAAATGTCTCGCTACGCGAAGTTTTCTTAAGCCACCAAATCCGTTTCAACAAGCCACAAGATAAGCTATTTGCAGGTCAAATCGATCGCATGGATCGCTTTGCATTGCGTTACCGTGCGCTAAAAAACCAATACGAGCAGCTTAAGAGCCCATTACGTGGTTTGTGTGGTATGCGTGCAGGCTTGATCCCCCATCAGCTATACATCGCCCATGAAGTAGGTCGTCGTTACGCACCTCGTGTTTTACTTGCCGATGAAGTTGGTTTAGGTAAAACCATTGAAGCAGGCATGATCATCCACCAACAAGTGCTATCAGGCCGTGCTGAACGTATTCTGATCGTGTTACCTGAAACCCTACAGCACCAATGGCTAGTTGAAATGATGCGTCGTTTCAATCTGCACTTCTCAATCTTTGATGAAGAGCGTTGTGTTGAAGCCTTTGCTGATGCGGCCAACCCTTTTGATACCGCGCAATATGTGCTGTGTTCTTTAGACTTTTTACGTAAAAGCCGTCGTCGCTTTGAACAAGCACTAGATGCTGATTGGGATCTACTGGTTGTCGATGAAGCGCACCACCTTGAGTGGAGTGAAGATAAGCCAAGTCGCCAATACCAAGTGATTGAAGCACTAGCTGAAAAAACACCGAGCGTACTGCTACTAACCGCAACACCTGAGCAATTAGGTCGTGAAAGTCACTTCGCACGTCTACGTATTCTCGATCCTGATCGTTTCTACGATTACGAAGCGTTTGTTGAAGAAGAGCGTCAATATGAGCCTGTTGCTGATGCCGTAACTCAACTGCTTTCTGGTGAGAAACTCAATAACGACGCTAAAAACACCTTAACAGAGCTGTTATCTGAGCAAGATATCGAGCCAATGTTGCGTGTTATCGAAGATTCAACGCAAGACGATCCTGAAGCTTTAACGGCACGTCATGAGTTGATCAACAACCTGATGGATCGTCATGGTACGGGTCGCGTATTGTTCCGTAATACCCGCTCTGCAATTACAGGTTTCCCTCAACGCCACCTAAACATGTATCCGCTAGCAATGCCAAGCCAATACACTACTGCAATGCGTGTAGCTGCAATGATGGGCGGCAAAATGGGTGTCAACGAGAAAGCAATCAAGCTGCTGTATCCTGAAGATATCTACCAAGAGTTTGAAGGTGAATCTGCAACTTGGTGGAACTTCGATCCTCGCGTGAACTGGCTGCTAGATATGCTAAAAGCCAACCGTAACGAGAAGGTATTAGTGATCTGCTCTCGTGCACAAACAGCACTTACGCTAGAACAAGCACTGCGTGAACGTGAAGGTATTCGCGCTACTGTGTTCCACGAAGGTATGTCGATCATCGAGCGTGATAAAGCAGCCGCTTACTTTGCGCAAGAAGAAGATGGCGCACAAGTATTGCTATGTTCGGAAATTGGTTCAGAAGGTCGTAACTTCCAGTTTGCTAACCAATTAGTGATGTTTGATCTACCAAGCAATCCAGATCTGCTAGAGCAGCGTATTGGTCGTTTGGATCGTATTGGTCAAAAACGTGAAATCGAAATTCATGTACCTTACCTAGAAGGGACTTCTCAAGCACTATTGGCACGTTGGTTTAACGAAGGTTTAAATGCCTTTGAAGAAACGTGTCCAACAGGTCGTGCGGTTTATGAAGAAGTCAGTGAAGATCTGATCACCTTACTTGCTAGCGATAAGCATGATGTTGAAGCGCTAGAGTCTGTGATTCAACGCAGTGCAGAAATGCACAGCGAGCTAAAAACAAAGCTTGAGCAAGGTCGTGACCGCCTATTAGAAATTCACTCTAATGGTGGTGAAGAAGCACAAAAACTGGTTGAAGAAATTGGCGCAAAAGATGGCGATACTAACCTGGTGACTTTCGCACTTGGCTTATTCGATACCATTGGTTTGAACCAAGATGACAAAGGTGAAAATGCGATTGTTGTGACGCCTTCAGAGCACATGATGGTGGCAAGCTACCCTGGCTTACCTTACGACGGCTGTACCATCACATTTGATCGTGATACGGCACTATCTCGTGAAGATATGCACTTTATCAGTTGGGAGCACCCAATGATCCAAGGTGGTATCGAGTTACTACTTAGCGAAGGTGTCGGTACAACAGCGGTTTCTCTGCTTAAGAACAAAGCACTACCCGTTGGTACACTGCTACTTGAGCTGATCTACGTGGTAGACGCACAAGCACCAAAACAATCAGGTATTGGTCGTTTCTTACCGAAAACCCCAATCCGTATTCTGCTTGATGGTAAAGGCAATAACCTATCGGCTAACGTTGAGTTTGAAGGCTTTAACCGCCAGCTAAGCCCTGTTAATCGCCACCTTGGTAGCAAACTGGTTAACTCAGTACAAAAAGACATTCATACCTTAATTGAGTTTGCAGAGCGCGAGATCAGTAAAGAGTTAGATGTGGTTCGCAGCCAAGCGCAAGCTGAAATGGAAGCAACACTACGTGCTGAGTTTGATCGTCTACAAGCGTTAAAAGCAGTTAACCCGAATATTCGTGATGACGAATTGGAGTTAATCGAAAGCCAGATTAATGAGCTGACAGGCTACATTGAGAAAGCTCAGATCCAATTAGATTCACTACGATTAATTGTTGTGAGCCATAACTAAGCCACGATAGATTGATAACAATGAAAAGCCGTGAGTATTTAAACCAATACTCGCGGCTTTTTTCTTAAACCCCTTCGCCAAACATACCAATTTGCTACTATTCATATTAGTATTCAGCCCGTTTTTTTCACCTTAACCCTGCGAGCGCATCATGAAACCATTGCCAGTGCTGAACTACAATCCACCAACAGATCCATGGTTGGATACCCTTTTTCTTGATAGCGACATTATTGCGGTTAATAAGCCTTCCGGCATACTGTCAAACCCAGGGCGTGCACCTGAGCACCATGACAGTATCTTTGCTCGTGTCCTCGCTGAGCACCCAGAATCCCAAATCGTCCATCGTTTAGATATGGGCACTTCAGGTCTCATTGTGCTGGCACTTAATAAATATTCTGAGCGTCATTTAAAAGCACAGTTTCGTGAACGTGAAACACAAAAAGTTTACTACGCCCGCGTATGGGGACATATCGCGCAAGATACGGGCACCGTTGATCTGCCACTGATCTGCGATTGGCCAAATCGTCCTCGCCAAAAAGTGTGCTTTGATGATGGTAAACCGTCTGTGACCCATTACGAAGTGGTTAGCCGAGATGAGAAAACCACTTTAGTTCGCCTGCTTCCAGTAACGGGTCGCTCTCACCAGCTACGCGTACACATGCAAGCATTAGGTCACCCAATTTTAGGCGACCAATTCTATGCAGCCGATGAAGCGCTTGAAGCTTCTCCTCGTCTATTACTCCATGCTGCAGAGCTGACATTTACTCATCCCGGAACAGATGAGCCAATGCATTTATTCGCACCTTGTGAGTTCTACCCAGATGCGCCTACACAAACGATTTTTAATAAAAAGTCGTAACGGCAATCACGCAATAGCAATCAAAGAGATGATTAGATTGTAAGTACAAACAATGCTAGCTTAGTTGCTAGCATTTTTATTTCAGCGGAACGTGACGTTCCATGGAGCTTACAATGGAACATATCGTCTTTTTAGATCGCGCAACCATTCCAAGCCATATCACTATCCCTCGTCCACGCATTCCTCATCAGTGGACTCAATACCAGCTCACCAAGCCCGAGCAAGTGATTGAACGCTTACAAGATGCCACCATCGTTATTAGCAATAAAGTTTTACTCACTGCCGATATTTTATCTCAGTTGCCAAAGCTAAAATTTATCGCCATTGGCGCAACGGGAACCAATAATGTCGATATTAATTATTGTCATCAACATCACCTTCCTGTGGCGAATATTCGTGGTTATGCGACACGCTCAGTCCCTGAACATGTGATTGCAATGATATTTGCTTTAAAACGTAATATTTTTGGCTATCAGCAAGATATCATCGCTGGCGAGTGGCAAAAACAACAACAATTTTGTTTTTTCACTCACCCAATTAGTGATATTGCAGGATCAACCTTGGGTATTGTAGGTAAAGGAAGTTTAGGGCAAGCGACAGCAAACTTAGCTAAAGCGCTGGGGATGAAGGTGCTATTTGCAGATCATAAAGGGACAAGTATATGTCGTGATGGCTACACTCCTTTTAATGACGTATTACAACAAGCAGATATACTGAGCTTACATTGTCCACTGACACCAGAGACCCAAAACTTAATCACTAGAGTTGAGCTTCAGAAAATGAAGCCGAATGCGATTTTAATTAACACTGGACGTGGCGGCTTAGTCAATGAACAAGACCTAGTCGATGCATTGCTACATCAAGATATTGCAGGTGCTGGTTGTGATGTGTTTACTACAGAGCCACCAGCTGATGATAATCCATTATTACAGTATGCCCATTTACCGAACTTATTACTCACTCCACATGTCGCTTGGGGCTCAGATTCAGCCATTACAACCTTAGTTGAGCAGCTGATTGAAAATATTGAATACTTTTGTAATGGCAAACCGCAAAATCTCGTTTAAATATCAGCCCAATAAAAAAGCGAGCTCGAGGCTCGCTTTTTTATTTATTCAACGCAGGCTTTTGATTATTTAAATCCTTTCTCTTTTCGGATCAAATCATATGCGGCTTGTAGCTCTTGGGTTTTCTGTTTAGCGATTTCCATCATCTCTGGTGGTAAACCTTTTGCAGCCAGTTTATCAGGGTGATGTTCGTTCATTTGCTTACGATAAGCACGCTTTACATCTTGTGCTGAAGCATTTTCATCAACGCCTAATAGATTAAATGCATCTGCTAATTGATCACGACTTGGTGGCGCTTGGTAACTACCGCCTTGCTGTTGATACTGCTGATGGAAGCCACCTTGTTGGAAACGAAACGCCGCTTCTTGCATACGTAAACGTTGCTCAAGTTGTGCTTCTGAGAAACCAAGGTAACGCGCAATGATGTGCAGTAACTGACGCTCTTTCGGGTGAATCGAGCCATCAGCAAATGCAGCTTGAATTTGTAACTCTAAAAAGAACTGTAATAGATCTGCACGACCTGCACGGCTACGCACTCGATTTAGTGTCTCTTCTAACGGAAAGTTATCTTCTTTGCCTTCACGAAATGCATTTTGTGCTTGAAGGCGAGACTCTCCTTGTAAGCCCATACGATCCATGATCGCACTTGCAACACGGATTTCTTCTTTTGTTACACGCCCTTTAGCTTTTGCGACATGTCCCATAACTGCGAAGCAAGCATGAAAAAAGGCAGCTTGCTGCTCTGCACTGCTAGCTCGGTTTTGTCCAAATCCAGCAAAACCGCCATTCATCTGACGGGCGTACGCCTTATCAAACTGATGACCAATAAATAAGCCAATCAACAATCCAGGCAATTTACCAATGGAGAGGCCAAGTAACGCACCAATAATTTTTCCCCATATACCTGTCTTCTGCATTCTATACTCTCTGGTAATTTGTTAAATTTTTTCAAGGTTTACCCAACAGCATGCGCTGAAAAGATGCTGTCTGGTCGAATTTGCATTATGATAGCTGTCATTTATCGGGAATGCTTGTAAAAAGCGCAATTATTCGCCTTGCTCTCAAACTGATACAGGAATGTTGAATCTGATGTCACTTACCTCTCACAGCTTACTTGCCACCATGATTGGCCTTGCCATATATGGGATAGCGATGGCAGAAGATGCCACTTCTTTACATAAAGATATCAACAATAAACATGCTGTAGCAGAAGATCAAAGCACAAATAAAGCAATCGCTAATGATCCTTTAGCTATGGTACGTGGTGTTTGTATCGCGCCAGAAGATCGCAAAGAAGATACCAATAACTTACCAATACACATTGAAGCAGACAGTGCAAAAGCTCAGAACGAGCATCAAGCTGTTTACACTCGGTGATGTAATTGTTCAGCAAGGTACCCGTACTATTGCAGCAGATAAGGTAACACTAAAACAACCAGAAAATATTGTTACCGCCAAGGGCAACGTTTTCTACCACGACGGTGGTATTGAAATGGAAGCCAAACAGTTACAAAGTGATCTTGATACCAAAGATTCACAAATGGATGATGCCGTCTACCGTATGACCTGTCAGGCAGGTCGTGGTGAAGCAGAGCAAATCGACAAGCGTAATGTTGATGGTACTCAATTCTACAAAATGAAAGACGGTACCTACACCACCTGTCCTGAAGGCGATAAAAGCTGGCGCTTTGCGGCAGGATCGCTAGAGCGTGATGGTGAATCGCCTTTTGCCGATCTCTACAACGCGCGCTTTGAAGTGCTTGATGTGCCTGTATTCTATTTACCTTGGTTACGTGTCCCAGTAACAGATGAGCGTATGACAGGTTTCCTATACCCAACGTTAACCTATGGTTCACGCAACGGTATGGAGTATGAAGCGCCGTTCTATTGGAATATCGCACCGAACTACGATTTAACCTTAACGCCGAAATACATGAACCACCGTGGTTTACAAACAACAGCGAAGTTCCGCTACTTAACTGATTTAGGTGAAGGTCATTTAATTGGCGAATACATGGGGCGAGATAAGAAAACTGATTACGATAAACGCTGGGGTTTCCAATGGAAACACAGCGGGATCATTGATGAAAACTGGCTGGTTGATATCGACTATAGCAAGGTCAGTGATTACAAGTATTTTGACAGCGGCTTAGATTCCAGCATTGGTGAGCGTGAAGATAACAACCTGCTCCAAACAGCAGAGGTGTCTTACCGTAATACTAATTGGGATACCATGCTAATGGTGCGTGACTTCCAACCACTAACGGTGGATGGACAGGGTACACAGTATCGTTTAATGCCTCAGCTATCATCAACTTACTATCGTAACAACTTAGGCTATGGGCTCGATTTTAAAATGCCAATGAGCATCAGTAAGTTCGATAACGACGCTAAAAACAAACCAACAGCGGATCGCATAACGTTAGAACCAACCCTAACGCTACCTTATGCGACGCCGTGGTGGTCTGTAACTACACAAGCAAAAGTTAACTACGCCCATTACAATCAAGACAAGAAAGAATCTGGCTTAACAGATCTAAAAGATAATGTTGATCGTGTCGTTCCTGAATTTCGTGTCAACAGTAGCCTTTACTTTGAACGTGATACCTCTATTTTAGGTAGCCACTACACCCAAAGTTTAGAGCCACAGATTCAGTACCTTTACATTAAAGATGTTGATCAAAAAGGGATTTATAACCCGTTTGATTATGTTGGTGGTGGCTATGATTCAACTCGCTTACAACAAGATTACTATGGCTTGTTCAGTGATCGTACCTACAGCGGCAATGACTATATTGCGCCTGCGAACCAATTCACAATTGGTGCATCAACCCGTTACTTTGACGAAGATTTTAAGGAACGATTTAGCCTATCTGTAGGTCAAATATTCTATATTGATAAGCCAGTTAACAAAGGAACGGATAACAAAGAAGCGAAAAGTTATTCGGCAACCGCGGTTGAAACAGAATTTAACCTTGATGATAACTTGTTCTTAAAGAGTTCAATGCAATATGACTCAAGTGAAAATGAAATCCAGCAAGGTAGCACTACCGTTGAATATCGTAACGGTGGAGTATTTATTCAACCAAGTTACCGTTACGTATCTAGCGATTATCTAACCAAGTACGTTAATAACCCGAACCCAATCATTCCTGGCACCAAAGATAAACGTGATGGTATTTCACAATTAGGTTTATCCGTAGGCTTCCCTGTGAGTGATAGTATTGATGTAAAAGCGGACTACTTCCAAGACATGAATGTCAACAAGATGCTGGAAAGTAAAGTCGGCTTCACTTACCGCTCTGCATGTTGGATGATTGGTCTTAGCTACAACCGTTATGCGAAAGATCCACTATCACAAGACTTTACTGAATATGATAGCAACGTAAGCTTCTCATTCAGCTTACTGGGTTTACAAGGTATGCGACCATTTGGTAAATCATCGGATGATGGCGGTAATATTTTGTCTTACGGCGATCCGTTCACTCTTAACAATTAATGTTTAGGCGGTACCTGTGCCGCCTCATAACCTGATGGAATATAAATGAAAAAGTGGAAGTATTCTGTACTTAGTCTAATGATGATGGGCATGTCAGCAACCAGCATGGCAGCACCTCAAGAGCTAGATCAAGTTGTCATGACTGTTAACGATGGAGTGATCCTACAAAGCGACGTTAACGCAATGCTTAAAACCGTTCATCTAAACGCTGCTGAAGAACACCAACAGTTGCCACCTAATGACATTTTACGTCAGCAAGTGATGGACAAGTTGATCATGGAAAACTTACAGATCCAACAAGCAAAACAGCTTGGGATCCGTATTGATGATAGTCAGCTAGATCAAGCGATTGCAGATGTTGCTAAACAACGTGGTATGACTGTCGATCAACTTCGTCAAACATTAGCTAAAGCAGGGATCTCTTACCCTATGTTCCGTGAACAAATGCGTAACGACATGCTTGCATCAGAAGCGCGCACCGTGATTGTTCGTAAGCGTGTAAATATTCTGCCACAAGAAGTGGATGCGCTAGCAAAACAAATGGCTAAGCAAACACAGCAAAACGTACAATACAACATCAGCCAAATTCAGATTCGCGTTGATGAAGATGCTGATAAAGCAGCACGTGATAAAGCTAAGCAAGAAGCAGAAGATATTGTTGCTCAGCTAAAGAAAGGCGCTGATTTCTCGCAACTGGCTTACCGCTACTCAAAAGGTCCGAAAGCCTTAAAAGGTGGTGAATGGGGCTGGATGAGCAAAGAGGAAATGCCAACTATTTTTGCTGATCAAATTCAAAATAATGGTAAGGATGCGATCATTGGTCCATTCCGCAGTGGTGTGGGTTACCACATCCTAAAGATCAACGACGTAAAAGGCATGCCTAGCGTCTCTGTGGTTGAAGTGAAAGCTCGTCACATTTTGATCAAACCATCAGTGATCCTAAGCGATGCTGCTGCGAAGAAAGAGCTTGAGCAAATTCGCCAACGTATCATTAGCGGTAAACAAAGCTTTGCTGCAGCAGCGAAAGCTTACAGCCAAGATCCAGGTTCAGCCGCTAATGGTGGTGAGCTAGGTTGGCAGGTGCCTGATATGTACGCGCCAGCATTTAAAGACAAAGTAGAAACGCTTCCTGTTGATAAAATCAGCGAACCGTTTAAATCAGCGTTTGGTTGGCACATTGTAGAAGTAGAAGGTCGTCGTAAAGTCGATCGTACTGATGCAGCAATGAAGAACCGTGCAGCACAAATCCTATTTAACCGTAAGTTCAATGAAGAAGCGCAAACCTGGCTACAAGAGCTGCGTGCTGGCGCTTACATTGAACAAATGAATAAGGTAAATAATGACTAACACAAGTACAGTGACTAACACGCAACGGATTGCAATTACCCCTGGTGAGCCTGCTGGAATAGGCCCTGATTTAGTCATTGCCTTGTGTCAGCAAGATTGGCCGCACCAACTTGTCATTTGTGCTGACGCACAGGTTATGGTAGAACGTGCGGCTAAATTAGGTTTACCACTAAACATTTTACCCTATCAGCCAGAGCTTGCTGCAAAGCCGCATCAGGCAGGAACTATCACAGTGGCACAAATTGATCGTGCTGTTGATGTTATTCCAGGCGAGTTAGACGAACGAAACGGCATGTATGTGCTATCGACGTTACAACGCGCAGCTGAAGGATGTATGAATGGCGAGTTCGCCGCGCTTGTAACAGGCCCTGTACATAAAGGGGTCATTAACCGAGCAGGTGTCTCATTTAGTGGTCATACCGAGTTTTTTGCACAACAATCAGAAACCGCACAGGTTGTGATGATGCTTGCTACCGAGGGATTACGAGTTGCGTTAGTTACCACTCACATTCCTCTTGGCTGTGTATCAAAAGCCATTACTGAAGCGCGATTAAAGCAAGTAATTCGTATATTACATGCAGATCTTGTCAGTAAATTCGGTATTCCATCACCGAAAATTTACGTGTGCGGTTTAAATCCTCATGCTGGTGAAGATGGTTGTTTAGGGCGCGAAGAAATCGACGTAATTTCTCCCACTCTGGAACAACTACGCCAGCAAGAGTATATGGATCTTATCGGCCCATTACTAGCTGATACTATTTTCCAAGAAAAATATTTAGCTGATGCCGATACGGTATTGGCAATGTATCACGATCAAGGGCTACCGGTGCTGAAATACAAAGGCTTCGGTAAATCCGTTAACATTACGTTAGGGTTGCCCTTTATCCGAACTTCAGTAGATCATGGTACCGCACTGGAACTCGCAGGTACCGGACAGGCAGATACAGGTAGCCTTTGGACAGCGCTATCTCACGCCCTCGAATTGGTAGATAAACAAGCATGAGCAGCGATCAAGTCCATCTAGGTCACCGCGCCCGTAAGCGCTTTGGTCAGAACTTTTTGAACGATCCGTACATCATTGATGGCATTGTGTCAGCAATTAACCCGAAACCAGGTCAGAACTTAGTTGAGATCGGCCCTGGTCTAGGTGCAATCACAGAGCAAGTCGGTAAACTAGTTGATAAATTTACTGTTATCGAACTTGACCGTGATCTTGCAGAGCGCCTTGAGAATCACCCAGATCTAGCTTCAAAGCTAACGATCCACCAAGGTGATGCGATGCGCTTTGACTTTACGCAACTTATTAAAGAAAACAATAAGCTACGTATTTTTGGTAACTTGCCATACAACATCTCAACCCCTTTAATGTTCCACATTTTTGAATTCCACAAAGATGTGCAAGACATGCACTTCATGCTACAGAAAGAAGTGGTTAATCGTCTTGCGGCAGGCCCAGGTAGCAAAGCATATGGTCGTCTAACGGTCATGGCACAATACTACTGTCGTGTAATGCCAGTACTGGAAGTACCGCCAGAGTCTTTCGTACCAGCACCAAAAGTAGATTCAGCAGTGGTACGTTTAACTCCTTACGAAACACTGCCATACCCATGTACTAACCTAAAATGGTTAGATCGCGTATGTCGTGAAGGCTTTAACCAGCGTCGTAAAACTATCCGTAACTGTTACAAAGCACTCTTCACAGCTGAGCAGTTAGAAGCGCTAGGTATTAACCCATCTCACCGCCCTGAAAACATCACTGTTGAACAGTTTGTTGCGATGGCTAACTGGTTAGATGCCAATTACCAAAAAGATGAGAACGCCTAAATTTATTTGAAGTGCGTTACACGAAAACCCCGAGAGCCTCACGGTTATCGGGGTTTTTCTTTCTTTGTGTTTGAATAAAGCTAGAATGAAAGAAGATCATACACAAAAGGATGTTGTCTGTGAGTATAACTTCTCCCCCAACAATCAAATGTTATGTTGTTACCCATTATCTCGCCGATCAATCCGAGCCAGATGAAAACCGTTACGTTTTTTCCTATACCATCACCATTCATAATCTTGGTCGAGGTCAAGCCCAGCTACTTAAACGCCACTGGTTGATCACCGATGCCAATGGCAAAAAGTTAGTCATCGACGGTGAAGGCGTGGTAGGTAAACAACCGGTAATTCAAGCAAGTGATGACTATACCTATACCAGTGGTACAATCATCGATACCCCGATCGGTGTAATGCAAGGCCATTACATAATGGAAGACGGGAACGGTAACAGCTTTAAAGTGGACATATCTCCATTTCGTTTGGCGATGCCCAATATTATTCACTAGCTGTGTCACTCACTTTCCTCAATACGAGAGCACTATGGCAACCTACCTTGTTGGTGATATTCAGGGGTGCTTACCTGATCTAAAAAAGCTCCTTTCTCAAGCAAACTTCAATCCAGAATACGATCAACTATGGCTTGCTGGCGATCTGGTGGCTCGTGGTCCAGAGTCATTGGAAACCCTACGCTTTGTAAAATCATTAGGTGATAGCGCCCAAGTAATTTTAGGTAATCACGATTTACATTTACTTGCAGCGGCAAACGGATTAGCACGTTTGAAGCCTAGTGATAAAACCCAAGCGATTTTAGAAGCGCCTGACTGCAACGAATTATTAGATTGGTTGCGCCACCAGCCACTATTAGCAGAGCACCCTGACTTTCCTCTTGTGATGGTACACGCAGGCATTAGCCCACAATGGTCACTGGCAACAGCACGTCAACGAGCCCGCCATGTCGAGGCCCTGCTACAATCCGATCGCTATGTGTGGCTGTTAGAAAACATGTATGGCGATGGGCCTGATTTTTGGCAAAAAGATCTGAGTGAATTAGAGCAACTTCGCTATACCATCAATAGCTTTACCCGTATGCGCTTTTGCGAGCCAGGTGGGCGTTTAGATATGCATTGTAAAGTAGAGCCGGGAAATCCAGATGTCGGCAGTTTAATCCCATGGTTTGAAGTAAAACGTGCAGAGCCGATTGAGAAAACCATTATCTTCGGTCATTGGGCGGCGCTAATGGGACATACGGATGAACACTGTATCGGGCTTGATACGGGCTGTGTATGGGGTAATAGTTTAACGATGCTGCGTTGGGAAGATGGCAAACGCTTTGTTACTGAGTGTCCAATCTATTAACTTGCGTAGTGTTTGAAAATAGAATAATGCCCACCATTTTGTGGGCATTATTTACATTTAATTAATCACGTTCAAGCACAGTAAAGTCCATCGCATACGCATTTTTTTCATCAGCAGCATAGTGCTCTGTACTCACTTGATGCCAGCCATCCCCCCATTCAGGAAAGCGTGTATCACCATCAAGATCAGCATCAATGAACGTCAAATACAAACAATCGGCTTGCGCTAAACAAGCTTGGTAAATACTGCCACCACCGATAATCATCAGCTCTTCAACATCGCCAGCCGCTTGCTTTGCGGCATTAATATCACCGACCACCGTGATCCCTTCAGCATGAAAGTCAGGATTTCGGCTGATCACGATATTATGGCGACCCGGTAGTGGACGACCTATCGATTCAAAGGTCTTACGCCCCATCACCACAGGCTTCCCTAAAGTACATTGTTTAAACCAAGCAAAATCAGCAGGCAAATGCCATGGCATCGCATTTTCTTTTCCAATTACTCGATCATGTGCCATTGCAGCGATCATACTGATCTTCATCTTTAGGGATCTCCTTTTAAATTCGTGAAGCTAGGTTATACCACAGGACGACGTCGATAGAACAATAATCCCGGCATCGCTAAACCAATCGCTAATGCCGCAACAATAAAGA
The DNA here is from genome assembly GCF_030685535.1 of Photobacterium leiognathi. NCBI lineage: Bacteria > Pseudomonadati > Pseudomonadota > Gammaproteobacteria > Vibrionales > Vibrionaceae > Photobacterium > Photobacterium leiognathi. The sequence goes on from NZ_CP131601.1 coordinate 2,907,209, forward strand.
TCGCTTTTAATACGTTCTCAATCATCAATCCCCATAATTCCATCGAAAAGCCGCGGTGATTGATCTCGACTATCGCAATCATTGCCTTATAAGCAAACACGCCGGGTACCATAGGGATCATCGCAGCGACCGTAAACACTTTAGGGTGAGCTAAAAAGCGATGTGACCAATGCACACCAATCATTCCCACCACAGTAGCAGCGGCAAGTGTTGCCCATTCAATCGGCATCCCCCAATGCATTAAAAGAAAGCGAGTGCCATGTCCTAATCCGCCACCGATAGCACAGTACTTCAGCGCTTTTGGCGGTACATTGAACACTAATGCAAAGCCAACCGCAGGGATCATCGCAAATAACATATCATTACCAAGCGCGATCAGAAGCTCCAACAACGCATTCATAATAACCACCCCCACACATTCAGTACGTTCATCGCAGCAACAATACCAATGCAAGTGGCAAGCGTCAGTAAACTCGCCATCGTCCATCGTGCTAAGCCCATTGATGGATACCCTTTCACCATATCAGCGACCGCATTAATTAAAGGAAAACCCGGTACGAGCATTAAAACGGAAGACGCCATGGCGATAAAAGGCTTATCGCCTATTTGGTACACCTGAGCAAATCCTGAAATAAGCGTGGTGACAAATGCGGTGAAAGCAAAGTTTATCAAAGGGTTGAAATGACAATGGGCAATTTCTTGACGGACAAACATACCAATAGAAGAGGCAATAAAGGTAACAAAGAAAACAGGCCAATCGCCACCTGCTAAGCGACTAAATGAAGCACAAGAAAGGCCGATCATGATGATCACTAATAAACGAGGATAACGTGGAGGCTGAATTAGCTCGAGTTTGTTATGAACATCTCTAAGATCCATTAATCCACGTTCAGTCAAAATGCAGATCCGTTGGATCTCAGTGACAATCTGCATGTTGATCCCACCGTCTCGGCATTGGCGAGTGGTGGTAATGCAGCTTCCCATGTGACGAGTGCTAATCACCATTGAACTAGCAGATAGCGATACCTCAACACTTTCTACCCCTAATGCCAGCCCTAAACGTCGTGTTACGTCCATTACCAAAGCGCTTTCTGCGCCATGCTGTAATAGACGCTGACCAGCCGATATGGCTAATCGTGTAATTTCTCTTTGCTCAGGCTCCGAAAGTGGGACTATTTCACGCTCCATGTAGCTTGTCATGCCTCATCCATAATGATTGGTTACTTTTCGTACCACTAAGCATATCGGATTAGATCACACTTTATTTTGATAAGGCACAAAAAAAGCCGTACCTCTCAGTACGGCTTTTTCGACACAATCAAATCAGATTATGGCTTGTAGATGATTTCAACATCGTAATCATCTTCATTCCAATCATCCCAATCATCATCGTCGTCATCATCTTGCGCTTTCTTAAGCTGCTCTGCGTGGTAGTCATCCCACTTAAAGTCAACTTTATCTTCTTTCGTTTCTTCTTCAACGTACGCTTCGCGAGGCAATGCTTCAATTGCTTCCATCAGATCGTAGGTAAGCTCTTTCGTGCCCATACGATTAAGTGCAGAAATGCTGTAATACTTATCTTCCCAAGCAAGGGCTTCGAGTACTTCAGTCATTTTCTCTTGCGCTTCTTCTTCATCAAGCAGATCAGCTTTGTTGAAGACAATCCAACGCGGCTTATTACCAAGCTTATCGCTGTATTGCTCAAGTTCGTTGATAATTGTAAATGCGTTTTCTACTGGATCAGAGCCATCCACAGGAAGTAGATCGATCATGTGAAGTAGTACACGACAACGCTCTAAGTGCTTAAGGAAACGAATACCTAAGCCAGCACCATCAGCAGCACCTTCAATTAGACCCGGAATATCAGCAACCACGAAATTACGGTCTGAATCCACACGTACCACACCTAGGCTTGGTACTAGGGTTGTAAACGGGTAATCAGCCACTTTTGGCTTAGCCGCTGATACAGCACGAATGAAAGTGGATTTACCCGCATTCGGTAAACCAAGCATACCTACGTCCGCTAATAGTAATAGCTCGAGACGAAGGTGACGAACTTCACCCGCACTACCCATGGTCTTTTGACGAGGCGCGCGGTTTACAGATGATTTAAAGCGAGTGTTACCAAGGCCGTGGAAACCACCTTTAGCCACCATCACTTTCATGCCGTGCTCAGTCAGATCGGCAATCACTTCACCTGTATCTTCATCAACAGCACGTGTACCTACAGGCACAGTTAGCACCTTATCGGCACCACGTTTACCTGTACAGTTACCACCACGACCGTTCTCACCACGCTCAGCAGCATGGAAACGTTCAAAACGGTAATCAATCAGCGTATTAAAGTTTTCATCAGCTAGTAGGTAAACGTCACCGCCGTCACCACCGTCACCACCGTCAGGACCGCCTTTCGGGATATACTTTTCAGTACGAAAACTTACTACGCCGTTACCACCGTCACCGGCATCAACTTTGATAACTGCTTCATCTATAAACTTCATTCTTTTCTCCGCACTCTGGCGTTTAACATACGATCATGATCACCAATGCATCATGATGTAGTAATACTTGTCATCGACCTGATTATTTGTGCTGGCGAATAAATTTATGGCCTATAGCACAGCATATCGCACCGCTTACCACTACCATTGCTCCGAGGTAACCCCAGATATTCAGCGTCACCGCTGCAACATATTGTGGACAAGCAAGGCTGGCGAGATCGACAAATAATATAGTAAACAAAGGAGTCAGCGTGATCACTGCACTCACTTGCGAGGCTTGCCAACGTGACATTGCTTCAGCAAAGGCACCATAGCCAACAAGCGTATTAATACAACAGAACATCAACATCGCAAGTTGACGATCATCCATTGCAAAGATCTGTTCAGGTTGTGCCATCGGCGTTAAGATCAAGGCACAGATCACATAGATCATCAGCAAAATTTGTGCTGATGTAAACTGCCTTAATAACCACTTCTGTGCAAGGCCATATACCACCCACACAACAGCAGCCGCCACAGCTAAACTCACACCTAGAGTATAACCAGAAAAACTGGTAAACAACTCAATTAAGCGTTCGTTAAAAAACAATAAAAGGCCGCCAAGTAAACAACTCACACCAATGATCTGATGTTTGGCGAGCTTTTCTTTAAACACCCATGCACTGGTCACCAACAGCCCCACAGGCGCTAATTGGATAATGACTTGTACAACAGGTGGATTAAGGTATTGCAACGAGCGATTAAATAGAACGAAATTACCTGCAAGCCCCAAGCTTGCAACCAGTAATATCAATCCACCTACTCGTCCAATATTTGACACGCTTGGTAACTGTTTTTTCCAGCCTAACAGTAGGCCTAAGCCCACAGAGGCAGTAATAAATCGATACCAAACGATGGTAAAAGGGTCCATTACTTCAACAGCTTGCTTCATCGCAATTGGTAACGCGCCCCAAAAGACTGCCGTTGTTAATGCGAGGAAAAAGCCGATCATAGGGCCACGATCGCGCATAAACCCTCCAGATATAAAAAGCCCCGCCAATAGGCAGGGCTTTAATCTTCGTGTCAAAGTTGAATATTATTCAGCTTCGATAGATACGAATTTACGGTTCTTAGGACCTTTAACTTCGAACTTCACTTTACCGTCAGATAGAGCGAATAGAGTGTGGTCTTTACCTAGGCCAACATTGTTACCAGCGTGGAACTTAGTACCACGTTGACGAACGATGATGTTACCTGCTAGTACAGATTCGCCACCAAAACGCTTAACACCTAGGCGTTTGCTTTCTGAATCGCGACCGTTGTTAGTAGAACCGCCAGCTTTTTTGTGTGCCATCTTTAAATTCTCCTGTTATTAAGCGCTGATGCCAGTAATTTTGACTTCAGTGAACCACTGACGGTGGCCCATTTGCTTACGAGAGTGCTTACGACGACGGAACTTAACGATTTTAACTTTATCGCCACGACCGTGAGTAACAACTTCAGCAGTTACTTTACCGCCAGCTACAAAAGGTGCGCCTACAGTAACTTCTTCGCCGTTAGCTACTAGAAGTACTGAGTCGAATTCAATGCTAGCGCCAGTTTCAGCGTCTAGTTTTTCTAAGCGTAAGGTTTGGCCTTCGCTTACACGGTGTTGTTTACCACCACTTTGGAAAACAGCGTACATGTCTTACTCCGCTTGTCCGCATAGGCCATATGCCACGTATATTGGGCTATGGGTATGCGCTTAATCTTGTCATCAATAGGGCGCAGATTCTACGTAAAAATAAGGCTTATGGCAAGCCATTATGGAAAGAAAATTGATGAAAAGCTGCTCAACAAAAAAAGTCTTTGAAATAGCGCACGTTGGGGTTATGAAGATAGGGCTGTTTTAGTGTAAGATTCGATTAATCATTCGAATCACTTTTCCGCCCTACGTGGCTAACAATCTTGCTGGATGTACAATGGATTTTAAAGCTATCCAAGCGCTCACCGCCAACGATATGGCCCAGGTCGACGCGAAGATACAAGCGCAACTTAACTCTGATGTTGCTCTTATCAATCAACTAGGTTTCTACATTGTCAGTAGTGGTGGCAAACGCCTACGCCCAATGCTAGCTGTACTTGCAGCTCGTGCATTAGGTTACGATGGTGAAAAACATACAACTGCAGCCGCTTTTGTTGAATTTATTCACACCGCAACATTATTGCACGATGATGTGGTTGATGAATCAGACATGCGTCGTGGAAAAGAAACCGCCAATGCTGCCTTTGGCAATGCTGCTAGCGTACTGGTTGGTGACTATATTTATACTCGCTCATTCCAAATGATGACAAGCCTACGATCTTTAAAGATCCTCGACATCATGAGTGAAGCTACCAACGTGATCGCAGAAGGTGAAGTATTACAGTTAATGAACTGTAACGATCCTGACACGACAGAAGATAGCTACATGCAAGTTATCTACTCAAAAACAGCACGTTTATTTGAAGCATCGACTCAAATCGCAGCAATTATTGCAGATGCTCCAGCTGAAATCGAACTTGCCTTCCAAGAGTACGGTCGTTACTTAGGTACAGCATTCCAACTTATCGATGATGTACTTGACTATATTGCTGATGGTAAAGAAATGGGCAAAAACGTGGGTGATGATTTAGCAGAAGGTAAACCGACGCTACCATTGCTTCATGCGATGCACCACGGTAATGCTGAACAAGCAGCGATGATCCGAGAAGCGATTGAGAAAGCCAACGGCATGGAGAAACTAGATGCTATTCTAGCTTGCATGCATGAACATGGCTCACTGGAATACACTCAAAAACGTGCAGAAGAAGAAGCAGAGAAAGCCATTGCAGCCTTAGCGCCTATTGCTGACTCTGACTATAAAGAAGCATTAATTGCACTGGCTCATATGGCGGTACAACGCAATAAATAAGCTTTCACTTCACAACGAAAAGACCTGCTATTTTGGCAGGTTTTTTTATACCTCACATCAGACGATCATGATGATCTATACTTTAAATCAACCTATTTCTTTTGCTTATTAGTAGGAGTGAATCATGGAAATAACCCAATTAAAGGTTGGTATGTGGGTAGAATCGTTTCATGGGGTGGGTAAAGTGATCGGTATTGATCAACAAAACAATGCCGTGATCATTGAGCACAAAGATGATCATCAACTGCGATCTGTGGAATGCAATGAACTCGTTGATCAGCCACAATTACATACTGGTTGTGATCGATACTATTAAGACGGTAAAACGGCGTAGTTAGGTAATAAAAAAGCGACTTATGAAGCCGCTTTTTCTCTTTTATTTATCGCAATTACTTCGCTGCGAACTCTTCACCTAGCGTAATATCGCCTTTTAGCGTCTCTAGCATGCTCTCCATTGCAGATTGCTCAAAGTCACTTAATGAACCGTAGTCCATGACTTCTTCCACGCCTTCTTTACCTAGAAGCACAGGCTGTGCAAAGAAACGGGCATACTTACCATCACCTTCAACATAAGCACATTCGACAATACCTTGCTCACCTTGCAGCGCACGAACAAGTGCAAGACCAAAGCGACATGCCGCCTGACCCATAGAAAGTGTTGCAGAACCACCACCAGCTTTAGCTTCAACCACTTCAGTACCCGCATTTTGGATACGTGGTGTCAGTGCTTTGATTTCTTCTTCAGTAAACTCAACACCTTCAACCTGTGATAATAGAGGCAAGATAGTAACGCCTGAGTGACCGCCAATAACAGGAACACGAATATCACAAGGTGCTTTATCTTTTAGCTCAGCAACAAACGTTTCAGAACGGATCACATCAAGCGTTGTAATACCGAACAGTTTACGTTTGTTATAAACGCCAGCTTTCTTTAATACATCTGCCGCGATTGGCACTGTTGTATTAACAGGGTTAGTGATAATACCTACGCAAGCTTCTGGACACACTACTGCAATTTTTTCTGCTAATGATTTAACGATACCTGCGTTTACGTTAAACAGATCCGCACGATCCATACCTGGTTTACGTGCAACACCTGCAGAAATAAGGACAACATCAGCCCCTTCTAATGCTGGTGTTGGATCTTCACCTGCATAGCCTTTGATAGTAACAGGGGTTGGGATATGGCTAAGATCTGCAGCAACACCCGGCGTAACCGGTGCAATGTCATACAGGGCAAGATCTGAGCCAGCAGGTAGACGGTTTTTAAGTAGCAGAGCAAGTGCTTGACCGATACCACCAGCAGCGCCAATTACAGCAACTTTCATGTTCGTTCTCCTTTACGATAGAAGTATCTTTTTTTATTAGTACATCTTATTTGAATACCACTTTTAATGACCAAATAAGAAGATTAATGGGACGTTATAGCAAGCTGATAACAAATACAATCGCCAGCCTCGCGCTTTGCGAAGTTGCGCAGAAACCCATTTTATTGACCTATAATCTCACACTCAGAAAACACTTTTATTCAAACAAATGAGAATTTAATCAAATAGCAGTTTATGTTATTCAATAAAAACAATAACAAAGATTGTTTTACGCTTTATGCATATTGCTTACCTCTGATAATGCAAAAATCAGATTTCATGCAGTTTGTTTGCTAGTTAGTGATAGGTTATGCAAAAATACCTTACCTCGTCCCTGTAGATAATATTTATTTATGCGAAATTCAGATAAACAAGAGCGCTTAGTAAAAGCGTTTAAAGCAATTCTAAAGGAAGAAAAATTTAGCTCTCAAGGTGAGATCGTTGACACCTTGAAGGCTCAGGGTTTCGATAATATCAACCAATCTAAAGTGTCTCGTATGCTAACCAAATTTGGTGCGGTACGTACACGTAATGCAAAAATGGAAATGGTGTATTGTCTACCTGTTGAGTTAGGCGTCCCAACTACAACAAGTCCATTAAAAGATCTTGTGATGGATGTTGGCTATAACAGCGCATTAGTGGTTATTCACACAGGTCCTGGAGCCGCTCAAGTGATCGCTCGTCTATTAGATTCACTTGGTAAAGCTGAAGGTATCCTTGGTGTAGTTGCTGGTGACGATACAATCTTTATCACCCCAACTAATACAGTAACGACACTTGAATTATACGATTCTGTGTGTGAGCTGTTTGAATACAGTAAGTAAGTTGTTTGGGTCTATTTAATTTCACAACTAAGAGAAATATCAAATAGACCCGGCAACCTCCAGTAGCATATTCCTCATTTTCTTACCTACGAATCTCCTAACCTTTCGCGATTTTCATCTTATTCTTCTGTGAATTGGGCGTTCGCGCACAAACAAAAACCGAGTCTCTCAACCTCATTTGCTATGATGAACATTCGATTTATCCATTAATACGCTCTTACTTCATATTTTACTCATTGCATGATTAGAAAGGATTCGTTCATGACATTAAGAAAAAGAGTAATGCTTAGGCTGTTAACACTCGCTTGGTGCAGTGTTATAACCACCGCCTATGCACAAAGCTTTATCACTATCGGGACTGGCCCTATTAATGGCGTTTACTACCCGACAGGTGGTGCCATCTGTAAGCTCGTCAATCAAGAGCGCCAACAACACAATTTACGTTGTTTGGTCGAATCGACAACAGGATCGATATACAACATCAACAAACTTAAAGATCAAGAATTTGACTTTGGGATCGTGCAATCTGATTGGCAATTTCATGGCTATAACGGCACCAATCAATTTAGCTCTCAAGGCCCATATAATAAAATGCGTGCGATCCTGTCGCTGCATGATGAGCCTTTTAATATCATTGTCCGTAAAGACGCTGGTATTAATAACTTAGAAGATCTGAAAGGCAAAAGGATCAATATTGGTGAAACAGGATCCGGCGATAGGGCTACCATGAAAATCGTCATGGATAGTCTCGGATGGGATCATAATGATTTTCAACATGTCTCCATTCCACCAGCAGAACGTTCAGAAGCATTATGTAATAACAAAATAGATGCTTATATCTTTTTGGTTGGTCATCCTAATGGCGCAATAAAAGAAGCTGCGGTGTACTGTAATGCGAAAATGATCTCAGCAAAGGGAAAAAATATCGAGAAAATCATTTCAACGCACCCTTTCTACGCCAAATCCATTACCCCTAATGGAATTTATAAAGGGATCAACAAAGATATTGAAAGCTTTGGTGTTTCAGCCACCCTAATCTCAAGCACAGATGTCTCAGACGAAACAGTTTACGCTCTCACAAAATCTATCTTTGAAAACTTTGATACCTTTAAACGTCTTCATCCCGCGTTTGCGAATTTAAACAAAACCGATATGCTAAAAAATGGTTTATCTATTCCCTTTCACTCCGGTGCGGTTCGCTATTATCAAGAAGCAGGCTATCTGCAAGTAAATGAGCAGTATTAAAAAAGCCCGCACAATTGCCTGTCTCTTATACACAAATCCCTAAGCCAATGCTTGGGGATTTTTTTGAACTAATTTTATGTTTCATGATCTGATCATCTAAGCAATGATAAGGATGATTATGATGACCTATATAGAACCAACGCTTTGGGCTCAAAAACAATTCGGTCAAGCCGATCTTAATGACCCAAGACGCACTCAAAGACTCGTTGCTCTAGCTACCTCTCTGGCTGAACAACCTGGTATCCCTATCTCAAAACTCATCATCTCCCCAGCCGATATGGAAGGGGCTTATCGCTTTATTCATAATGACCAAATCAAAGCAGAAGATATTGCAGAAGCTGGATTCTATGTCACAGCACAAGAAGCTTTTGAACAACAAACACTGCTTGCATTGGAAGATACCACTTCTCTAAGTTACTCACATCACAGCATACAAGATACACTCGGGCATTCCAATCAAGGTAATCGACACCGAGCAATGTTCGTTCATTCAACGTTGCTTTTTGCTCCCGAAACTCACACTGTAGTTGGTTTAATCGAACAACAACGCTGGACCCGAGATATTGAAAAACGTGGTCAAAGACACCAGCACGCAACTCGACCATACAAAGAAAAAGAAAGTTATAAATGGGAACAAGCATCTCGCCATGTTGCAGAGCGACTAGGCGAGAAAATGTCAGAGGTTATTTCTGTATGTGATAGAGAAGCCGATTTATTCGAGTACCTCACTTACAAGCACGAGCAACAACAACGATTTATCGTTCGCTCAATGCAAAGTCGCTGTATCGAGGAGCATGATAATCGTCTTTATGACTACGCTTCCAAGTTGTTATCAGCAGGAAGCAAAGAGCTAAAAATACCGCAAAAAGGCGGTCGTAAGTCTCGCACGGCTCATCTAGACATCAAATATGCTCCCGTGACACTTAAGTCTCCCGCTAATAAAAAAGAGTTCGATAATATCTCTCTCTACTATGTTGGATGTATAGAGCAAGGTGAGAGTGACGACAAGCTCGCATGGCATTTACTGACATCAGAGCCTGTAACGAACAAAGAGGAAGCACTTAACATCGTCAGTTATTATGAGCGTCGTTGGCTGATAGAAGATTTTCACAAGGCTTGGAAAAGTGAAGGCACGCAAGTTGAACAACTGAGAATGCAAAGTAAAGATAACTTAGAAAGGCTCAGTGTTATTTTGGCATTTATTGCTACTCGTTTACTCCAGTTAAGATTTATGAACGAATCTAAAGAGTTATCTAGTAGTTGTTGTGAACGGGTGTTAAAAGGTAAAGCGTGGAAGCTTATGTGGTTAAAATTGGAGAAGAAAAAACTGCCCAAAGAAGCACCAAATATATCGTGGGCTTACAAAAGTATTGCACGGTTAGGTGGTTGGAAAGATACCAAGCGGACGGGTCGCGCTTCTGTAAAGACATTATGGCAAGGATGGTTTAGGTTACAAACCATCCTTGAAGGATATGAATTAGCTAAGTATCTTGAACACAATGACTTGTGATCAAGAGACAGGCACAATTGCGGGCTTTATTTATGCTTAAGCTATTAGCGTTGATCGTATCCCCATCGAGGAACGAGACCTTGCTCCACACCAAGGTGATCGAGAATTCGAGCCACCATAAAATCAATCAAATCATCAATTGACTGAGGTTGGTGATAAAAACCGGGAGCAGCAGGCATTACCGTCACGCCGAGCTTTGATAATTTCAGCATATTTTCTAAATGGATCGTGGAAAATGGTGTTTCACGTACCACCAGCAATAACTGGCCTCGCTCTTTGATCACCACATCTGCAGCACGCTCAATCAGATTATCAGACATCCCATAAGCAATAGATGCTAATGATCCTGCCGAGCATGGACAAACAACCATTTGTTTCGGAGCTGCCGAGCCAGATGCCACAGGTGAGAACCAGTCATCTTTACCGCAAACAATCAGTTTGTCAGCATCACAATGAAGATGCTCCACCAGTTGTTCACGCGCTTTATCTGGCGATGCCGATAACTTCAAACCATGCTCTGTTGCTAAAACCACACGTGCAGCCGATGAAATCAGTAAGTACACCTGATAATTAGCTGCCAATAAACATTCTAACAGTCGCAGCCCATAAGGAGCACCCGATGCGCCAGTCCATGCAAGCGTTATACGCTTATCCGTCATTCCCATTTCCTACTTACTTTGCTAATGCGGTTAATAGCTTGTCATGAATACCGCCAAAGCCACCGTTACTCATCACTAAAATGGTATCGCCTGGCTTTGCTTGCTCCACAATACGCTTAACCAGTTCATCAAGATCACCACTGCAATAGGCAGGTTGAGAACATTGCTGTGCGATCTCTTCTACCGACCATGGAATATTGGGTGGTTGGAAGAAGAACACTTCATCAGCCGCATGTAACGATGGTGCAAGATCGTCTTTGTGAACACCCAGTTTCATGGTGTTTGAACGTGGCTCTAACACCGCAAGAATACGTGAATCACCGACTTTCGCGCGTAAACCACCAAGAGTGAGTTCAATTGCCGTTGGGTGATGAGCAAAGTCGTCATAAACCGCAACGCCATTTTCTTCGCCTTTTAGCTCTAAGCGACGCTTGGTATTAATAAATTTCGCTAATGCTTCACAAGCTAGATCTGGTGTGACGCCGACATGACGCGCAGCAGCTATCGCCATCAATGCATTATTAACATTATGATCGCCAACTAAAGACCAGCGTACCGTGCCAACATTATCGCCATCAAGATACACATCAAACACACTTCCATCTTCACGGTGTTTTTCTGCGCGCCAGTGACCATCACCACCGATATATTCCAACTCGCTCCAACAGCCCATTTCCAAGGTTTCATCGATATTCTTCACCCCTTTTGGCGCTAAAATACGACCATTACCAGGTACAGTACGAACAAGGTGGTGGAACTGACGTTGGATCGCTTTTAGATCGTCAAAAATATCAGCGTGATCAAATTCCAAGTTATTCATGATCAAAGTACGAGGGTGGTAGTGAACAAACTTCGAACGCTTATCAAAAAAAGCACTGTCATATTCATCCGCTTCAACCACGAAGAACATGCTCTCACCTAGGCGTGCTGAAATACCAAAGTTACCTAAAACACCACCGACTAAAAAGCCTGGTTGATAACCACAATCTTCTAAGATCCAAGCCAACATACTAGCTGTGGTAGTTTTACCGTGAGTACCTGATACCGCCATTACCCAGCGATCATGTAATAAATATTCTTGTAGCCACTGTGGGCCTGAGGTGTAGCGTAAATTGTTATTTAATACGTATTCAACGCAAGGGTTACCACGACTCATGGCATTACCGATCACGACAAGATCAGGCGCTGGATCTAACTGAGCAGGATCGTACCCTTGAATAATTTCAATGCCTTGAGCTTCTAACATGGTGCTCATTGGCGGATAAACATTAGCGTCAGAACCAGTGACTGTGTGACCTAGCTGTCTTGCAAGCATTGCAGCACCGCCCATGAATGTACCGCAAATACCGAGAATATGAATGTGCATTACTGCTAGCTCCGTGATTAATTCGGCTCTTTTCACGCTTTCGCGTTACTTCGTTACCATAAAAAAGATCTTTATATACAATTCTTTATATAACAAAAAATACAGTTAAGCACTCGCCTTCGTCCCTAATAAGGAGGCCTAGCGCTATATTGTACTCTCTTCACCCGATGATATGACAACAAGATGCAAGGATTGTTTTATGGCAAATATTAGAACGCTTGGTGAATTCATTGTCGAGAAGCAGCATGACTTTCCCCACGCAAGTGGCGAACTATCATCTCTTTTAGGCTCGATCAAACTCGCCGCTAAAATTGTTAATCGTGAAATTAATAAGGCTGGGTTAGTGGATATTACTGGAGCAGCAGGCGATCAAAATATTCAAGGGGAGGATCAACAAAAGCTAGATGTCTATGCCAATGAAAAATTTAAAGCCGCTTTAGAAGCACGGGATCAAGTGTGTGGTATTGCCAGTGAGGAAGAAGATAACGCTGTTGGCTTTAATAAACCGCTAAACCTCAACGCCAAATACGTTGTGCTAATGGATCCTCTTGATGGTTCATCCAACATTGATGTCAATGTTTCGGTAGGCACCATATTTTCTATTTATCGCAGAATATCGCCTGTTGGTTCACCACCAACAGAAGAAGACTTTCTCCAACCGGGTAGCCAACAAGTCGCCGCAGGCTATGTCATTTATGGCTCTTCAACCATGCTCGTTTACACCACAGGCAACGGCGTTCATGGCTTTACATATGATCCATCCCTTGGCAGCTTTTGTCTCTCCCATGAAAATATGACCATCCCCCAAGACGGCGTGATTTATTCCATCAATGAAGGTAATTACATTCGTTTTCCAATGGGCGTGAAGAAATACATCAAGTTTTGCCAAGAAGCCGTACCTGAAGAAAAACGCCCTTATACCTCACGTTATATTGGCTCCCTTGTTGCTGATTTCCATCGTAACTTACTAAAAGGCGGTATTTACCTCTACCCAAGTACTGCTAGTTACCCTAACGGAAAGCTGCGCCTACTTTATGAATGTAATCCAATGGCATTTCTAATCGAACAGGCTGGCGGTAAAGCAACGGATGGTTTTCAGCGGATCTTAGATATTTCACCAACCGAATTACACCAACGTGTGCCTTTCTTTGTTGGATCCACCAACATGGTTGAGAAAGTCGAAGGTTTCCTTCGTGAATATCCTGATGAGTAAATAGAGGCGATACGTGTCGCGCATTTGATTGTGCGACACCGCAACGACGATGATTTGCTTTTGTTTTTGTTTACAGTCATTATAATTTTAACAAACAACAACATCTCATTAACCTTAGAAGGAATTAGTCATGAGCCTTAATCAGGTCCCTGCTGGCAAGGATATCCCAGAAGATATTTACGTTGTTATTGAAATCCCTGCAAACGCAGATCCGATTAAATACGAAGTAGACAAAGACACTGGTGCAATTTTTGTAGACCGTTTTATGTCTAGCCCAATGTTTTACCCATGTAACTACGGTTATGTAAACAACACCCTATCACTTGATGGTGATCCGGTTGACGTATTAGTCCCAACGCCATTCCCGCTAGTACCAGGTGCTGTGATCCGTTGTCGTCCTGTGGGCGTATTGAAGATGACTGATGAGTCAGGTGAAGATGCGAAAATCGTAGCAGTGCCACACAGCAAGCTAAGTAAAGAATATGATCACATTAATGATGTGAACGATCTTCCTGAACTACTAAAAGCACAAATCACTCACTTCTTCGAGCGTTACAAAGAGCTTGAACCAAACAAGTGGGTAAAAGTAGAAGGTTGGGATAACGCAGAAGCTGCTAAAGCTGAGATCTTGACATCCTTCGAGCGTGCTCAAAAGAAATAACAATGATGTAAATCTATCAATAGCGGTGGAAGTATGATGAAAAAGACACGTAGCTTAACTGCCCTCTTATTTACTCTCTTTCCCGCTATTTCATTTGCTAAATACGTCACACCAGATGAGTTTTGGCAAATCGAAAAAGCTCAACAACCTTTAATAATTGATGTTCGTACTCCTGAAGAGTTCAGCAAAGGTCATCTAGCTAACGCGATCAATATTCCTTTCGATCAAATTACCACAATCGAAAACTATCTCACCGATAAATCAAAACCTATCTTACTGTATTGTCGCTCAGGTCGACGCGCTGAGCTGGCTGAGAACACGCTCTATACTCTTGGCTATAAAGAAACCTTTAACGGTATGAGCTACCAATTATTACAAACAGCGAAACCCAAGGACTAAAAGCATATGTCGATGAGTCAAAATAGATTGACATAAAAAAACCCAACGCTACAGCATTGGGTTTTTGTTTTTCGCATGGTAACGATTAGTCAAATTCAAATTGGTACAGTAAGTCGACCGCCTGATCTAATCCAGACACCGCCTCTACATACAAATTCTTCATTAAACGGTAACGTAGCGTAAATTCATCTACTTGGTTAAAGATACCCACACCATACTTCACCTGAAGACCTGGGGCAATATAGCCACTAATTTGTACCTGTGAATCATCACCAGCACCAGCCGTTGATAAGCTAAGATCTTTAATGCCTACCGCTTCACCAACATCACCAACCAGTTGACCGCTTTGTGCTAGACCCATACCAATTAAGGCTGTTGTCATTGCGCTATTCGAGCCACCATCACCTCCACTGTCAATGTTACGTCCAGTTAGGATATAAGACAGTGCGTTTTGTTGTGGCATTGCAGGATCTGAGAAAATCGTCACTTCAGGCTTATCAGCCGAACCTGTTACTTTCACACCCGCAATTACGTCATCTTCGATATTGTCAGGATCACGGATCGCTTCAATCGATAAGAATGGCTGATCAGCAGGGCCATTAAACAAGATCTGACCTTTACGGATCAGTAGCTCTTGACCTAATGCGCGATAGAACGAACCTTTGGCAATATTCACTTCACCATAAATCATCGGCCCTTTACCGTCTTGGCGAACATTAAGATCACCTAATAGACCAGCTTTCAGACCAAAGGCTGACAATTTAACATCATCACCTACATGCACCATGATATTGGTTGTAATATCAAATGGTACCGATTTCTTCGGCTCTACTGGCTCTAAGTTATCTTTTAAGATCACCTGATCTTTAGATACCGCAATCGCAGATTTTGGTAATTGGTTAACCGTAATACGACCCCACGGGATACCAACTTTACCAGTAATATCCGCTGACTTTGGCGTCGCTTTGATCGTGAGATCTGGCGATACTTTCAAAGACACCATTGGTGGAACACTAACCTGTAGCTCTTTACCATTAATGTTTAGCTCAGTTTTCCAATTAGCCATATCTTGCCAGTCACCCATACCACGTAGCAGTAACTGACCATCAGGGGTATATATATCACCCATCAATGTGGCGTTATAACCCGTAAAGGCTAACTTGATCTCAGCATTCTTAATATCTAATGGTACTTTACGACCTGTTGCCTGTAACTTCGATACTTGAATAGAACCGTTAACTGCAGGGTGCATAATCGGACCCGTGACTTGCAAGTTGGTATCTACTTGACCATTAAACTGATGATAATCTTTTATCACAGGCTCTAAGAACGCCAACATGAAACGATCCAGTTTCACATTCGCATTAATACGCTTATCACCTTGTAAGTTAGTGATCTTCGCATTACCAGATAAATCACCATTATCTTTCACAGCCACTAGCCAGTTAGCATTAAGTACATCGTTTTGCATCTCTGCATTCACGGTCACTTTATCCCAACCTAGGGTTAATGGTTTATCATCCGCAGCTACTTGCTGAGTAAATCGGCCGCTTGGCATCAAAATATCAGCTTTCACGTAAGGTGCCGCTTTTGGTGACCACTTCGCTACAACATTCGCACCAAGCTCGCCTTTCACGCTCATCTCATCAGGAATGAACGGCTTCAATAAATCAAAGTTGAACTGCTTGATTGCCAACTGCGCTTCACCTGATGCACCCGC
Source organism: Photobacterium leiognathi (assembly GCF_030685535.1). Taxonomy (NCBI): domain Bacteria; kingdom Pseudomonadati; phylum Pseudomonadota; class Gammaproteobacteria; order Vibrionales; family Vibrionaceae; genus Photobacterium; species Photobacterium leiognathi. The sequence continues at coordinate 2,923,586 of NZ_CP131601.1, forward strand.
CGTCAGATCCTGAGTTAAACAGATCCCTGCTTTTCCTTGCTGCCAACAATGCGCACCTACGGTTGCCATGGCTGTTTTAAGATCGTAACGAATTGGTGTTGGGTGATTCAGTACCCACTCTCCAACTGGTGTAGTAAAGTCGCCTTTCTGCAACATACCTTGCCAGCCAGTCTTACGATCTAACTTACCTGTTAGCAATAGCTCTGTACCAACAGGCTCACCTTTGACATTGACTGATAAGCGATGATTTTGCTCGGTACCTGTAAACACCACATTCATATCATCCAGTGTTACCGTATCAAACTTACCTTTCTTCGCCGTGAGGCTTACATCTGCTTTTAACGAAGGCAGTGGTGTCACGTTACCTTTCAGATCAAAAGAAGCAAGGCTTGCTACTTTCTGCCAACCTAGGTTATCACCTGCAAGATCAAGCTTCACATCAGGCTCAGCCATTTTACCCGACAGTTTTACATCACCATTGATGCGGCCATGTAAACCTGCGAGTGATTTCGATAGATCAGGGGCATGAATATCAGCGATTAAATCCCATGTTTTATCTAGCTTACCTTTTGCCACTAAACCATTAGGACCATGCTTTAACGTTAGGCCTTGCGTAGTAAATTTAAGATCTGTGCCTTTACCTGTAGGATCGGAAGCATCCAGTTGACCATGAAGATCTAATGGTTGCTTCATGATTGAACCATTTACCATCAGCTCAGGTAATTTTACAAACCAGCCACCTTTCGCGGTTAAGCCACCAGACGTTGTTAGCTTGCCACTTAAATTACCTTCCGCTTCAGGCCATTGTTTACCCGGTTGAATATTGGTAAATGCCAACTGACCTTGCCAATTAACAAGATCTTTCCAGCTTGCTTTGGCATTACCTTTAATAGAACCACCTAAGGTATCTACATTCAGTGAAGACAAATCAACAGAAGCTAAGTCACCTTTACCTTCTAAGTTGAATTTCACGTTAGGCATCGGCTTACCATCAACGTTACTTTTCGCATTAAATGTGAAGCCTTTTAAACTACCTTTGGCATTAATATCGGTATTCGCGACAGTAAATTCTGCTTTTTTATCAATTGACTACTGTAAGTGCTTACTTGTGACTTTAAGATCAAACGGCAGATTAGGATCTAATGGCAAAAGTTTACCTTTCACTAAAGCGTCCAATTTACCTTTTAACGTCGCATCCAATGCCAATTTTGCCAGTGATCCTGAAGCCTTCAATTTGAGCTTATGACCTTGAACCGGCTTCATCGCGATGTTCGCATCAGCATCAAGGGTTAACGGATAATCACCTTTAAGCTCAACATTTGCTTTAGCATTCAATGTCGCTTGAGGCGCTTTAAGCTCTAGCGTATCAATGGTGACATCACTGTCTTTTGCTTTTGCAATTAACTCGAGTAAAGCGACTTTTTGCGGCGTTTCTCCCGCTAGTTCAAAGTCTTTAATCGTGAATCGCTCAATATCAAACGACATTGGTAACACGACGTCAGGCAATTTAATTGCTTCTGCTTTTTTCGTCGTTTTTGTCTTTGCCGTAGGCTTTTTGTCTTCAGGCTTTGATGGTGCTAAAGACAGTTTAATGCCATCCCAATCCGTTGGCTTCAACGTGACATGGCTACCTTCGAGATCTGCAGCTGTCGAGAAGTGTTTCCACTTCACTTTATTAGCAAGAATGTCTAAATCGATATCATCGAGCGTAACCTTCTCAATATGGATCGGTAACGGCATCGAAATATCAGTAACAGGCTCAGAAGGCTCTTCTGGTTTATCAGAAGATGGTGGAAGTTCTGGCATAGAGAACTTCACCCCTTTTACGCCTAAATCAGATACACAAATCGCTGGCGTTAATAAACAGCTATCATTTAATGTTAAATTCAGCTGATTAACCGCAAGATCGATACTGCCATCTTTATAGCTAACATTCTTAAATTCAAATCCATCAAGCAGAGCACCTTGTGCCTCGCCAATAGATAATGCAGGTAACGCTTTTTGAGCGCCCCATGCGGCAACTTTTATCCCCGCAGGCGTGTAGAGCAAAGCTGCTACCGCAATTACGAGTAAAAGTAATAAAGCGAGTACGCCAAGCGAAATACGCTTAACCCAAATCATAATTCAGGACCTAATGTAAAGTGGAGCTGGAACTTGTCTTTTTCTTTCTTATCAAGTCCCCAAGCAAAATCGAGACGAATTGGACCAACAGGTGATACCCAACGAACTCCTACGCCTGTACCGCGTTTCCAATCTGGTGAATCATTCCATGCCGAGCCATAATCGTAAAAGACTGCACCCCACCAATCACCGTAGACACGGTATTGATATTCAATGCTAGATGTTGCCATATACTGACCACCAATCATGCGCCCTTCACTATTACGAGGAGAAATAGATTGATACCCATAACCACGTACACTGTTATCACCACCAATGAAATAACGCAGTGAAGGTGGAACATCAGTCACATCATCAGCCAGTACCGCACCGCCATCTAAGCGGAAAATACCACGCTGGTTTTCACCAAAACTACGGATCCAGGCACTCTTTGCTTGCAAGCGAACAAAACTGGTATTAGAACCAAGAGACTTATCAGCAAAATCAACCGAGAAGTTATATTTACTGCCTTTAGATGGGAACATGCCACCTACCATGTCACTCTTGCTATAAGAGATCCCTGGCATTAAGACATTAAAAACACCTTTCTCATTATCTTTGCCGCCTTGAGTATAATCTTCCGTCATCCAACGAAGTGATGCCGTACGGTTCCAACCAGAATCTAAACGCCAGTGACGCTCAACGCCGACACCAAACTGAGTACTTACTGTGTCATGGCTATCAACATAACGAATACCACCCACAATTTGGTAGTAGTTATTTAACACATCATCCAATGGGATCTTGTAGGCCGCTTCAACCTTTGGCTCAACCTGAGAGATCTCAGATTTTAAGTAAAAACTATGGCCTTTACTGGTGAACCATGGCTTCTTCCAATTGAACTTCAATCTTGGGCCTAAGTCAGTGGAATAACCGATACCCGTTTCAAATTGATTGCGAACTTGGGGAGTTACGACAACATGAATAGGGATCGCATCATCTTTGCGCTCCTTCACATCGCCACCGACAAAAATAGAAGAAAACCAACCAACGTTAGATAAACGCTCATTGTACTCACCTAATTTTGACGCAAGATAAGGCTCATCTTCGGTATAAGGGATCATCGAACGTAAGCGATTATCATCAATCTGACTACCTTGGAAAGTTGTCTCACCAAAGGTGTAACGATGCCCAGAATTGAAATCGATGGTGACAAACGCTTCATTACGGCTAGGAACAATTTCTAACGTGCTTTTCGTTAGCTCGGCATCAAAGTAACCACGTCGAACTGCAAGGCTAGTTAACGACGATTTAAACGCTTCATATTTGCCCTGATTTAAAGGTTCACCAATGCCCAACCCGCTGTCTTTTACTAACGACATAAAAGCAGGATCATCCTTCGCATCACCAGTAATATTCAAGTTACTCTTGCTAATATGCGTTCGTGGACCTTGATCAACCGTAACCACAATTTTGGTTTTCGAACCGCTGCCTGTTACTTGATAATCATATTTAGGCTGATAGTAACCTAACGCTTGTAGTGCTTGGCTGATCTCATTTAATACCTGCTCTTTAAAACGCAGCGTCGCACTATAATCATCTTTTGATATCGCTGATAAATACGCATCAACGTTATCTTCAACCTTTCCATTAAGCCCTTTCACTTTCAATGAAGAGGCCATAGCTGGGCTAGATAACACCAGAGCAAATGATGTCACTCCCAACCATTTAAAAACTTTATTCATTCTATAATGTTTCTTCGCGAAATTTAGAACTAACCCACAAGATCATTTTGACAAAGCCATTACTAACTTCCAACCTTTGTCTTTTGAAAATTTATGAATATTGATGTCCACAAACATTTATCTAATATTTTTCCAAATATTTATAAAAATTAACAAAAAGAACGCCATTAAAATTGACTAGCGAAGTGGACAAACAAAAACATCTCACTTAACTCAAAATAATCGCACTAACCTACTTCAACAGCAGCGCGCGCGAACGGCATCTATAAATATTGACAGATAAAAGTAAACAACCAGCAATCATTCAAATTGTATCTAACTCAACTCAAACAAATGTAGATCAGTTACCTACTCTTTTTTGAGAAAATCATAACTAAACACAAAGAATGCGACAAAGTCATAATTATTGATGAATAGCATTATTTAGAAGTAGGCATAACATAGCCAGTAAAAGCGTGTTATGAAAGACATATTCAATAAGCATTGCGAAACAGGAAACGTCATTGTTCGTTGTATGTATTTTCACACCACAACCGACAACGTTTGAATTTCTCGATTCACTTCCGTTAATACATTTAATGCTTTGAGATCAGCAGATTTTGGCGGTAATAAACGTCCACTATCAAACTCAAAGCCACCAATACCAACAATAAAAATACGCCCTCGAAAATAGCTTTTTACATAACGTGCAACTTGCAATGGACGATAAGTTTTAAAAATTCTCAGCATATTATCCTCACATAACGGCTTACATAGGTAGACCGTAAAACGTAGGTTTTGTTTCATCCCAACAGTAGTAATGCAAACAATTTGCCAAGCTTTCTCATTTTTCAGATATACGTGAATAGCAACCATTTCGATCGCTACAAAGTTAACAAAAACGCGACGTGGTACAACCAGATCAACGAAGATTAACTATCATAATGACACGCCTATTTAGAAAGAGAATCACAATGAAATCAAAAGCACTTCTATTCTTACTTGCAACACTTCTTCCCTCTCTCACCTATGCGAGCAATGTAAAAGATGGCAGCATGCTGCCAGGTGTAACAGTCACCAATAAAGGGGAGCTGGTTTTAAAAGGTAGCGATATTAGTTATCAATCTTGGCGAAGCACAAAGCTCACAGGAAAAATGCGTATTGTTTTTGCTATCGCAGGTAGAAGCGCAGCTAAAGAGCTCAATGCACCACTAGTTGCAGCGATCAGCGCAGCCAAATTCCCAGAAGATAAATACCAAACAACAACTATCATCAACCAAGATGATGCGATTTGGGGCACAGGAAGTTTTGTAAAATCAGCGACGGAAGACAGTAAACGACAATATCCATGGTCATCAATTGTCTTAGATAGTAAAGGAATTGTACAAAAGACATGGGATTTAAAAAAGAAAGCTCAGCTGTTTTCGTACTAGATCAATCAGGGAAAGTGCTTTTTGCTCATGAAGGGAAACTTTCGCCTAGTGAAATTAAACAAGTGATCAACTTAGTTCAATCTAACCTGTAATCACAGTGAGTCACCTCAATACCAAGGGGTGGCTTTTCTCTCCTAGCAATAGTCCTTATAAAGAATTCATTCTAGTTGTCGATATATCATTATTGGCTAATAAACCAAATGAGATAACTCACTAACGCAGAGTAACCAACGACTAAAATAATATCGGTAATATATCGATTTACTTTCTTCATATCTCGTTCCATCTCATCATTACCATTACTTTAACGTTAACATAAAAGTAACATTCAACCATTCAAATCCTAAATGGTGAGATGAAGATAACAAAAATAAAGAAAACATTTGTTAAGAGAATAACAAAAGCATGAGTAATAACAACGAAAGCATAAAAGCATCACGTGTAGCTGCTGTTTCAACAAAAGTACTCACTGACAGTAAAAATAAAATCAAAGCGATTGCTGAGAAGTTTTCTCTTTACGGAAAAATTGCACCTAAAAGTGAAGAAACATTAGAAACACGATTACAAGCAAGGCTCACTCAAAAACAGTTACTCGAACAAGCAAATTTAGAGCAAATAATTAAACTTAGTTACGATCTTTGTCATGACGAACCGACCCGAGATCCCGATCCTGACTGGTTAATTCGCTTTCTCGATATGGCAGAGCAGATCCACAATCCATCAATGCAAAAGCTATGGGCTAGAATACTAAAACAAGAACTCATTCAAGCAGGATCTGTATCGTTAAGAACACTACAAATACTGCAAACAATGACACATAGAGAAGCAATGGTCTTTCAAAAAACACTCGCTCTCACTTGCTGTATTGGAAATGATAAGAATAAGAAACTCTTAACAAGCATCAAACAAAGAAAAGGAAGCTTCAGCTTACAAAGAACCCATCAAAGTCATATTGATTATAGCCAGTACCAACTACCTTACTCATCAATACTTATCCTAACTGAGTTAGGGCTTATCTTAAGCACCGAGTTAGAAACGAATGCTATAAACCCTACAGAAAAGCTTAAATTCAGCTACCACCAATTAGCTTATGATTTATATCCAATCAGAAAAGGCTGCTCATTAACTTATTATCGCCTATCTCCAATTGGACAAGAGTTAGCTCACCTCATTGGCTCACAACCTAATGATACTTACCAGGAAGAACTGTATGAGGTATTACTAAAGTACTTCACCATTAGCTCAAAAGAAAAATAATAGGGTAAACAACAAAAGCTATCTATCGTATATAGTGTTAGATGAAGTTCATTTATTTAGATGTAAAAAGCCTCGCTATTTCATGCGAGGCTTTTTAATAAGTGGGATTCGAAACCTGCTCTCAGGCCTGACAGGCCGCTAAGCTCTCCAATAAAGAGACTAACCATCTGAGCTATCCTGCTCGCTCAGATATTTAATATCGTTATTCCAAACGCAAAAAAGCCCTAATCTTTCGATTAGGGCTTTTTAAAATAAGTGGCGGAGCGGACGGGACTCGAACCCGCGACCCCCGGCGTGACAGGCCGGTATTCTAACCAACTGAACTACCGCTCCACACGGAGATAAAACTTTCGTTTTATCCGACACCTGTCGTTCAGAACAAGTATCTTAAATTTGAAGCCTGGCGATGTCCTACTCTCACATGGGGAGGCCCCACACTACCATCGGCGCTATTACGTTTCACTACTGAGTTCGGCATGGGATCAGGTGGGTCCATAACGCTATGGTCGCCAAGCAAATTCGTTACAATCTTGAAAAGCTGATTCTCAAACACACGTTCAAGTGTTCTTGGAGTCCGTATAAAACCCCTTGGGTGTTGTATGGTTAAGCCTCACGGGCAATTAGTATCGGTTAGCTCAATGCCTCACAGCACTTACACACCCGACCTATCAACGTTGTAGTCTTCAACAACCCTTTAGAGACCTTAAAGGTCTAGGGATGACTCATCTTGAGGCTCGCTTCCCGCTTAGATGCTTTCAGCGGTTATCGATTCCGAACTTAGCTACCGGGCAATGCGTCTGGCGACACAACCCGAACACCAGCGGTTCGTCCACTCCGGTCCTCTCGTACTAGGAGCAGCCCCTCTCAATCATCCAACGCCCACGGCAGATAGGGACCGAACTGTCTCACGACGTTCTAAACCCAGCTCGCGTACCACTTTAAATGGCGAACAGCCATACCCTTGGGACCGACTTCAGCCCCAGGATGTGATGAGCCGACATCGAGGTGCCAAACACCGCCGTCGATATGAACTCTTGGGCGGTATCAGCCTGTTATCCCCGGAGTACCTTTTATCCGTTGAGCGATGGCCCTTCCATTCAGAACCACCGGATCACTATGACCTGCTTTCGCACCTGCTCGAATTGTCATTCTCGCAGTCAAGCGGGCTTATGCCATTGCACTAACCTCACGATGTCCGACCGTGATTAGCCCACCTTCGTGCTCCTCCGTTACTCTTTGGGAGGAGACCGCCCCAGTCAAACTACCCACCAGGCACTGTCCGTAACCCCGATAAGGGGCCAACGTTAGAACATCAAGCATACAAGGGTGGTATTTCAAGGACGACTCCATAACCGCTAGCGCGATTATTTCACAGTCTCCCACCTATCCTACACATGTAGGGTCAATGTTCAGTGCCAAGCTATAGTAAAGGTTCACGGGGTCTTTCCGTCTAGCCGCGGGGACGCAGCATCTTCACTGCGATTTCAATTTCACTGAGTCTCGGGTGGAGACAGCGTGGACATCATTACGCCATTCGTGCAGGTCGGAACTTACCCGACAAGGAATTTCGCTACCTTAGGACCGTTATAGTTACGGCCGCCGTTTACCGGGGCTTCGATCAAGAGCTTCGACCGAAGTCTAACCCCATCAATTAACCTTCCGGCACCGGGCAGGCGTCACACCGTATACGTCATCTTTCGATTTTGCACAGTGCTGTGTTTTTAATAAACAGTTGCAGCCACCTGGTATCTGCGACTCCCGGCAGCTTAGAGAGCAAGTCTCATCACCGCTAGGAGCGTACCTTCTCCCGAAGTTACGGTACCATTTTGCCTAGTTCCTTCACCCGAGTTCTCTCAAGCGCCTTGGTATTCTCTACCTGATCACCTGTGTCGGTTTGGGGTACGATTTCTTATAATCTGAAGCTTAGAAGCTTTTCCCGGAAGCATGGCATCAATGACTTAGTCACCGTAGTGACTCGACATCGTATCTCAGCCTTAAGATGGTCCGGATTTGCCTAAACCATCAGCCTACATACTTGGACCTGGACAACCGTCGCCAGGCTCACCTAGCCTTCTCCGTCCCTCCATCGCAATTATAAGAAGTACGGGAATATTAACCCGTTTCCCATCGACTACGCCTTTCGGCCTCGCCTTAGGGGTCGACTTACCCTGCCCCGATTAACGTTGGACAGGAACCCTTGATCTTCCGGCGAGGGAGTTTTTCACTCCCTTTATCGTTACTCATGTCAGCATTCGCACTTCTGATACCTCCAGCATGCCTTACAGCACACCTTCAACGGCTTACAGAACGCTCCCCTACCCAATATGCAAAAGCACATTGCCGCAGCTTCGGTGTATAGCTTAGCCCCGTTAAATCTTCCGCGCAGGCCGACTCGACCAGTGAGCTATTACGCTTTCTTTAAATGATGGCTGCTTCTAAGCCAACATCCTGGCTGTCTGAGCCTTCCCACATCGTTTCCCACTTAGCTATAACTTTGGGACCTTAGCTGGCGGTCTGGGTTGTTTCCCTCTTCACGACGGACGTTAGCACCCGCCGTGTGTCTCCCGGATAGTACTTACTGGTATTCGGAGTTTGCAAAGGGTTGGTAAGTCGGGATGACCCCCTAGCCTTAACAGTGCTCTACCCCCAGTAGTATTCGTCCGAGGCGCTACCTAAATAGCTTTCGGGGAGAACCAGCTATCTCCGAGTTTGATTGGCCTTTCACCCCTAGCCACAAGTCATCCGCTAATTTTTCAACATTAGTCGGTTCGGTCCTCCAGTAAGTGTTACCTCACCTTCAACCTGCCCATGGCTAGATCACTCGGTTTCGGGTCTAATCCTAGCAACTCATTCGCCCAGTTAAGACTCGGTTTCCCTACGGCTCCCCTAAACGGTTAACCTTGCTACTAAAATTAAGTCGCTGACCCATTATACAAAAGGTACGCAGTCACCCAACAAGTGGGCTCCTACTGCTTGTACGTACACGGTTTCAGGTTCTATTTCACTCCCCTCACAGGGGTTCTTTTCGCCTTTCCCTCACGGTACTGGTTCACTATCGGTCAGTCAGGAGTATTTAGCCTTGGAGGATGGTCCCCCCATATTCAGACAAGATAACACGTGTCCCGTCCTACTCGTTTTCACTGATAATACGTTGTCGGTTACGGGGCTATCACCCTGTATCGCAGAACTTTCCAGAACTTTCACCTAACGCAAAACTAGCTTAAGGGCTAATCCGGTTTCGCTCGCCGCTACTACCGGAATCTCGGTTGATTTCTCTTCCTCGGGGTACTTAGATGTTTCAGTTCCCCCGGTTCGCCTCGTGCTGCTATGTATTCACAACACGATACGTGCTTATGCACGTGGGTTTCCCCATTCGGAAATCCCAGAGTCACCGGTTTTTACTACCTTCTCTGGGCTTATCGCAAGTTAATACGTCCTTCATCGCCTCTGACTGCCAAGGCATCCACCGTGTACGCTTAGTCACTTAACCATACAACCCCAAGAGGTTTCAGTATGTTCAAACAACCAAGGTTTAAGTCTCTGATAAGGAGACGTTGGTTTTTCGCCGGACTCGATACAAGACACTTGAATGTGTATTGTTTTGAGAACTCGTTTTCATCTTTCGATGAAAACTGTAAATCAATCTATTGATTGAATTTACTAGTCAGCTTTCCAGATTGTTAAAGAGCATTGTGCTTATCGTTAGATAACCACTTTTTAAAAACACTCAAGAGAATGCGTTTAAAGAGGTGGAGCTATGCGGGATCGAACCGCAGACCTCCTGCGTGCAAGGCAGGCGCTCTCCCAGCTGAGCTATAACCCCAACGATATAAAAGACTTATTAACCGCCACTTTCTTCTGAGGAGAAAGTGGTGGGTCTGAGTGGACTTGAACCACCGACCTCACCCTTATCAGGGGTGCGCTCTAACCACCTGAGCTACAGACCCAAGTCTTTTTGCGTTCTTTACTATTAACCAAGCAATCTGTGTGGACACTGCATTCAACAGTCAGTCTTTAGGTAAGGAGGTGATCCAGCCCCAGGTTCCCCTAGGGCTACCTTGTTACGACTTCACCCCAGTCATGAACCACACCGTGGTAAACGCCCTCCCGAAGGTTAAGCTATCTACTTCTGGTGCAGCCCACTCCCATGGTGTGACGGGCGGTGTGTACAAGGCCCGGGAACGTATTCACCGTGACATTCTGATCCACGATTACTAGCGATTCCGACTTCATGGAGTCGAGTTGCAGACTCCAATCCGGACTACGACGTACTTTCTGGGATTCGCTCACTCTCGCGAGTTGGCAGCCCTCTGTATACGCCATTGTAGCACGTGTGTAGCCCTACTCGTAAGGGCCATGATGACTTGACGTCGTCCCCACCTTCCTCCGGTTTATCACCGGCAGTCTCCCTGGAGTTCCCACCCGAAGTGCTGGCAAACAAGGATAAGGGTTGCGCTCGTTGCGGGACTTAACCCAACATTTCACAACACGAGCTGACGACAGCCATGCAGCACCTGTCTCAGAGTTCCCGAAGGCACCAATCCATCTCTGGAAAGTTCTCTGGATGTCAAGATAGGTAAGGTTCTTCGCGTTGCATCGAATTAAACCACATGCTCCACCGCTTGTGCGGGCCCCCGTCAATTCATTTGAGTTTTAATCTTGCGACCGTACTCCCCAGGCGGTCTACTTAACGCGTTAGCTCCGAAAGCCACGGCTCAAGGCCACAACCTCCAAGTAGACATCGTTTACGGCGTGGACTACCAGGGTATCTAATCCTGTTTGCTCCCCACGCTTTCGCATCTGAGCGTCAGTCTTTGTCCAGGGGGCCGCCTTCGCCACCGAGTATTCCTTCAGATCTCTACGCATTTCACCGCTACACCTGAAATTCTACCCCCCTCTACAAGACTCTAGTCTGCCAGTTCAAAATGCTGTTCCGAGGTTGAGCCCCGGGCTTTCACATCTTGCTTAACAGACCGCCTGCATGCGCTTTACGCCCAGTAATTCCGATTAACGCTCGCACCCTCCGTATTACCGCGGCTGCTGGCACGGAGTTAGCCGGTGCTTCTTCTGTAGGTAACGTCAAACAATGCCGCTATTAACGACACTGCCTTCCTCCCCACTGAAAGTACTTTACAACCCGAAGGCCTTCTTCATACACGCGGCATGGCTGCATCAGGGTTTCCCCCATTGTGCAATATTCCCCACTGCTGCCTCCCGTAGGAGTCTGGACCGTGTCTCAGTTCCAGTGTGGCTGATCATCCTCTCAGACCAGCTAGGGATCGTTGCCTTGGTGAGCCATTACCTCACCAACAAGCTAATCCCACCTGGGCTAATCCTGACGCGAGAGGCCCGAAGGTCCCCCTCTTTGCTCCGAAGAGATTATGCGGTATTAGCTATCGTTTCCAATAGTTATCCCCCACATCAGGGCATATTCCCAGGCATTACTCACCCGTCCGCCGCTCGCCGCCCTTAACGTTCCCCGAAGGTTCAGTTAAGTCGCTGCCGCTCGACTTGCATGTGTTAGGCCTGCCGCCAGCGTTCAATCTGAGCCATGATCAAACTCTTCAATTAAAGTTTTGTTGGTCTTTCGACCAGCTCAATGAATACTGTTAATTCATCATAAATGATGAATGAATTGACTGTGCTGATACCGAAGTATCAAATTGGTCACTAGTATCATTGATAAATCTTTTTGACTAATCATTCAACGAGTGCCCACACAGATTGCATGGTCAAATTATTAAAGAACATTTAGCGCAACACATCGTGTTGGCCGAGGATGCGTATAATACACCGCGCTCATTTCAAGTCAACAATAATTTTAAATTTATTTTTTAAAACGCTTATTAGACTTGGCTTAAAACGACTTTTCTTATCTTTTTAAGATTGAGATAAAGTTTTAGCTTTAAGACTGCGATTTATCAAACTCAAAAAACATCGTTCAGATAATTTTCAAGCTAGTTTTTATTATAAACCGCTTAACTACAAGTTATACACAGGTTGTAAATAACTTACTAACCGTCCGTATTACCTGTCGATGGAGGCGCATTATAGGGAGGTCGTGAGATATAGCAATAGTATTTCAAGAAAAAAGTGTTAAATGCAAAAATTTCCAACGATAAGCCTTAAAATCATCACTTTTTGCACAATTTAACGAGTTTCTTATATCAAAAAGAAAAGGCATATGAGTAAACTCATATGCCTTTTCGTAATTTTTTAAGTTTAGTCTTTAATTGAAACAATAAATGACGAATTCAATAATTCTTCTCTGTGGTAATTCAGAGGTTGTCCATCAAGATCAGCAACAATAGCCCCAGCACTTTCTGCAACACACTGACCAGCAGCGGTATCCCACATCATTGTATGCCCTAGGCGTGGATAACGTTGAGCCCTGCCCTCTGCTACTAAACAGAACTTTAAGGATGATCCGACTTCCGTCATTTTATGCTCACCAATATGTTCTAGATATTGAGCAAGTTCTGGTGATGGATGAGAGCGGCTGCCAACAATTGTTGGTACTGTTGCCACTCTGACTTTAATTGGCTCACGCCCCGCTTTGGTTTCTAGCCATGCTTTTTCGCCATTCCCTAACCATGCTTTTTCTAATGCTGGCGCATAGACAACCCCTAATACAGGTTTCCCTTCTTTTATTAATGCGATATTAACGGTGAATTCGCCATTTTTACGAATGAACTCTTTGGTTCCATCAAGAGGATCAACTAACCAAAAGCTGTCCCAGTGTTGTCTTTCTTGCCAGTCAGTATGCGCTGACTCTTCTGAAAGAATGGGAATATCGGGAGTTAATTGCTTTAGCTTGGTAACAATAATTTCGTTTGCGGCAAGATCGGCATCGGTCACTGGACTACTATCTGATTTTTGTTCGATCTGAACCTGACCATGGTAACGATCCATAATGGCAGCACCGGCTTCTAAAGCGATGCTATATATTTCGTCGAGTAACATTGCCAATCCCTTTCTCCTTATTGTGTATTAGCTGATGATCTGTTGTGACTTAAGGTGTTCGATACACTGCGCCACCAGCTCTTCTATTGCGTGACTTCCTGCCGCTAAATGGATCTCAGGCGATAACGGCGACTGGTATTCCGAATCGATACCAGTGAATTGCTTGATTTCACCTGCTCGCGCTTTTTTATACAAGCCTTTCGGATCACGTTTTTCACACTCGACTAAAGGTGTATCAACAAAAACCTCAATAAACTCGCCATCAGGAAGAAGATCACGTACCAGCTGTCTTTCTTCTCGGTGAGGTGAAATAAACGCGCTCAGTACGATTAAACCCGCATCTGCCATTAGCACTGCAACCTCACCAATACGGCGAATATTCTCACGACGATCTTCACTGGAGAAACCTAAATCTCGGCATAAACCATGACGAACATTATCGCCATCTAATAGATAAGTGTGATGACCAAGCTCAGCCAGTTTGTTTTCCAGTGCACCAGCGACAGTTGATTTACCCGCACCGCTTAACCCTGTAAACCACAACACACAAGGTTTCTGCTGCTTTTGCTCGGCACGTAATGCTTTTGTTACGGTATGACGATGCCAAACAATGTTTTCGTTATCATCATGGACTTGTGGTGTGATTGTCATAACACACTCCGTTGTTTAGTGATTAGAAAGGAAATAACAGTGGGATCAAACTGAGAACAACCACTGAATAGACTATCGATATCGGCAATCCAATCCGTAGATAATCTTTTAATTTATAGTTACCAACGCTATAGACCAGTAAGTTGGTTTGATAACCGTAAGGTGAAATAAAGCTCGCACTCGCGCCAAATAACACCGCCATAATAAAAGGCATAGGATCAACGTTATAAGCCAATGCTAGGCTATAACCGATGGGGAATGATAAAGCGGCGGCGGCATTGTTAGTCACCAGCTCAGTCAATACTAATGTCATGAGATACACAGCTATCAATGCGCCATATATTCCCCAACCATTGAAAGCCGTGATTAACGCTTCCCCCATACGCTCAGATAACCCAGTACTTATCATCAATTGCGCAAGAGTGAGCGCAGAGCCTACTATCACCACAATATCTACCGGAAATCGGCGACGTAACTCAGTAAAAGAAATAATCCCAACCGCGACCATCACGAGTAAGTAAGCCGCTAGCCCCTTAATAATGGGCAGCACATCCAATAAAGCGAGCCCAATAACAGTAAGAAATCCCATTAATACTGCTGCACTTTTACTGTTATCTAATCGGGCACTGGAATCTAAGCCGTTTACTAATACGAACTCGCGATCTAACGTGGTTTTCTTCTGTTGAAAAGTTTTGCCCGGCACGATGACTAAGGTATCGCCAGCATGTAGTTCAATGTTACCCAATCCACCAGCTAGGCGTTCGTGACCACGACGAATGGCGACGACTACTGCATCAAAGTTTTCTCTAAAGCGTGTACTCTTTAAAGTTTTTCCTCTGATCCCAGCTGAATGGCTCACGATCACTTCCATCATGGATTGACCATTAAGGTGATGTTGTCCAAAAAGGTTCAACCCTTGGATTTCTTGTAAAGTAGTGACGCTTTCTACATCACCGCAAAATAATAAGGTATCCCCTGCTTTTAATTTGGTATCAGGGCAAACAGGTGCGATTGTTTCACCATCTCGGATCAATTCAGCTAAGAATAAACGGCGTAATGCACGTAAGCCGTTTTCAGCCACCGTTTTTCCGACCAGAGGTGAATCTGCTTTTACTCGCGCTTCAAGAAAATAAGGCAATTGATCGTCAGCATGATCATCATAACTTGGTAATAAGTGGCTAAGCGGAATAAGAATAGCCAGACCGATAACTAAAACAGCAAGGCCAATAACACTTGGCGCAAAGAAACTTAAACTCGGAAGTCCCGCATCTTCAACAAAGCTATTAATGATTAAGTTAGTAGATGTACCGATCAGCGTTAAGGTGCCACCTAAAATCGCCGTATAGGATAAAGGTAACAATAATTTAGAAGGTGCATGGCGTTGATTACGTTTAATGGCACCAATCAGTGAGACCACTACTGCCGTATTGTTAGTAAATGATGATAATAACGCGGTTGATAAACCGAGCTTAGTCACTACAGAGCTTTGACCGCCCTGTGAGATCTGACGCCCTACCCAACTTATCAACCGTGTTTTTTCTAATGCGATAGAAACAAGGATCAACAATACCAAAGTCAATAATGACGAATTAGTAAAGTTACCCGCCAAGGTAGGTAAATCGATCATGCCTGACTGAAAACCAATAAACGCAGCCCCTGCAAAGAGATAGGCAGGTTTGATCTTGGTTGCCAGTAAACAAAGAATGATCACTACCAACATAGCGAGAACGATCGCTTGCTCCCATCCCATGATGATTACCCTAGCAACTTGCTAAGATCTTTCGCATCCCAATGCGGGAAGTGCTTACGGATCAGGGCATTTAATTCAACTTCAAAGGCTGAGTATTGCGTAGTATTTTGTTTCGCATCTAACGCTTCACGAACCATACCCGCACCAACCGTTACATTGGTTAAACGATCAATCACAATGAAGCCACCGTTGTCTTTACACGCTTGGTAACTATCTACCGCAATCGCTTCATTTAAGCTCACTTCACACAGACCAATACCATTTAAGGGCAATGCTTCCGTTTTGAAGGTTTCAAGGTTGTTGATATCCACTTGGTGGCGAATAGCATCAACCGTACCGACGGTTTTCTTACCTGCTACTTTAATATCGTATTGGCGGCCTGTTTCTAATGGTGATTCCCCCATCCAAACAATATCAGCTAATACGTTATTACTTAGCGGTACAGTTTCCTCGCCAGCCACTAACGTATCACCACGGCTAATATCAATTTCATCAGCCAAGGTTACAGTGACAGCTAAACCTGGATGCGCCACTTCAAGATCACCATCAAAGGTAACGATACGCTCAACAGTGGATGTTTTACCTGATGGTAATGCACGTACTGTTTGACCAACACGTAATTCACCGGATGCCAATGTGCCTGCAAAACCACGGAAATCAAGATTAGGACGGTTAACGTATTGGACAGGGAAACGCAGCGCATCAGAGGTTTGATCTTGGGCTAGGTCAACTTTCTCTAATAACGTCAATAATGAGTCACCTTGATACCAAGGGGTTTTATCGCTCAAACCAACAACGTTATCACCTTCAAGTGCTGATAATGGCACTAGGCTAATATTGATATCACTATTCAGTTTTTTCGAGAACGCTAAGTATTCTTCACGGATAGATTCAAAACGCGCTTGATCAAAACCCACCAAGTCCATTTTATTAATCGCAACGATAAAGTGACGAATACCCAATAGACTCGCAATGTAAGAATGACGACGAGTTTGATCCAATACGCCTTTACGCGCATCGATCAAAATAACCGCGACATCACAAGTTGAAGCCCCTGTTGCCATATTACGGGTGTACTGTTCATGCCCCGGAGTATCGGCAATAATGAATTTACGTGCTTTGGTTGAAAAGTAGCGGTAAGCCACATCAATGGTGATCCCTTGCTCACGCTCAGCTTGTAAACCATCAACCAGCAGTGCCAAGTCAGGTTTATCACCTGTAGTACCGACTTTCTGGCTGTCGGTATGAATGGCTGCTAACTGATCTTCATAAATCTGGTGTGAATCATGTAATAGTCGACCGATAAGCGTACTTTTACCGTCATCCACTGAGCCACAGGTTAAAAATCGCAGCAGAGATTTATTATGGTGTTGGTCAAGGTAAGCTTCGATACCGAGCTCAGCGACCTGTTGTTCAATCACGCTATTCATTATTCTCTCCTTAGAAGTAACCTTGGCGTTTTTTCAATTCCATAGATCCGGACTGATCGTGGTCAATCGCTCGGCCTTGTCGCTCACTCGATGTTGCCACCAGCATCTCTTCAATAATGCCAGGCAGCGTATCTGCGGTTGATTCAATGGCTCCCGTTAGCGGGTAACAGCCCAAGGTTCTAAAGCGCACACTCTTTTGTTCAATGGTTTCACCTGGCTGTAGTTCCATACGATCGTCGTCGACCATGATCAACATACCATCGCGCTCAACGACAGGACGCACTTCCGATAGGTATAACGGTACGATTTCAATGCCTTCAAGGTAAATGTATTGCCAAATATCAAGCTCAGTCCAATTTGATAGCGGGAAGACGCGAATGCTTTCGCCTTTATTGATTTGGCCGTTATAGGTTTTCCATAGCTCAGGACGCTGGTTTTTCGGATCCCATGTGTGGTTCTTATCGCGGAAGGAATACACGCGCTCTTTCGCTCGAGATTTTTCTTCGTCACGACGTGCGCCACCAAAAGCGGCATCAAAACCATACTTATCCAGCGCCTGCTTCAAGCCTTGGGTTTTCATGATATCGGTATGTTTTGATGAGCCGTGAACAAACGGACTACATCCCATCGCCAACCCTTCTGGGTTTTTGTGTACCAATAGATCAAAACCGTATTTTTCTGCAGTTCGATCGCGAAATTCGATCATCTCACGGAATTTCCAATCGGTATCAACGTGCAGCAATGGGAACGGAATTTTCCCCGGATAAAATGCCTTGCGTGCAAGGTGTAACATCACCGATGAATCTTTACCGATAGAGTACATCATCACTGGATTATCAAACTCAGCCGCTACTTCACGGATAATGTGGATACTTTCCGCTTCTAACTGCTTGAGGTGGGTTAAACGTTTCGGGTCCATCTCTCTCTCCATACTATGCCAGTTTAACTACCGCATCTTGCTGCTGTAGCGACTGTTCCTGTTTTGTGAACCAATCTAATTTCGTCGATAGGTTTACCACCTCTCCTACAACAATCAGCGAGGGAGAAGCAGCGTGTTGAGCTAATTGAGCCAGTTCGCTTAACTGACCTTTTAATACTTTTTGCGTTTTCTGCGTGCCACGTTCAATGATGGCTATCGGAGTGTCTGCACCACGACCGTGCTCTAATAATTGCTGTTGAATATGACTCGATTTCATCAAGCCCATATAAATCACTAAAGTCTGCTTACCACGAGCCAGCGTTGACCAATCCAAGGTGTCACCATCAGGCTTTAAATGCCCAGTCACAAACATGGCAGTTTGGGCATAATCACGGTGAGTGAGAGGAATACCAGCATAAGCGGTAGCACCTGCAGCGGCAGTAATACCCGGTACGACTTGAAATGGAATATCAGCATCAAATAGCACTTCTAATTCTTCACCACCGCGGCCAAACACAAACGGATCGCCACCTTTTAAACGCACGACACGCTTACCTTGTTTGGCATAGTGAACAATTAAACGATTGGTTTCTTCTTGCGGCACGCTGTGAAAACCTGCTTTTTTGCCAACACAGACTAGCTCTGCATCACGGCGAACAAGATCCATGACTTCATCAGAGACTAAATAGTCATAAAGCACGACATCGGCCTGTTGCATTAACTGCAATGCACGAAGAGTTAGTAATCCTGCATCACCTGGACCTGCCCCAATTAATGCCACTTGGCCTTGAGGAGGTGCTTGATGGGTTAATGCCACCAGCTCTTGTTCGGCTTCTTGCTCACGACCTGCAGCAACTAAATCACCAAATCGTCCGTTGAAGGCTTGCTCCCAGAAATAACGACGAGCAGAAAAAGACGAAACAGTTTGTGATAAACGCTGACGGAAATTACCTGCGATAGTCGCCATACGTCCTAAATGTTGTGGTAGTAACGCTTCTAGCTTTTCACGTAATAAGCGAGCCAGTACAGGAGCTTGGCCTGACGAAGAAATCGCGATAATGATTGGGGAACGATCAACAATAGAGGGAACAATGAAGCTGCAACGTTGGGTATCATCTACCACATTCACCAACACTTGACGTTGATTGGCTGATTGATACACCAGGGCATTAACAGATTTGCGATCCGTTGCCGCGATAGCTAAGAAAATGCCATCAAGATCGTCAGGTGAAAAGATCTCACCTACATGTTGAATTTGTCCTTGGGCTAATGCAGCAGTGAAATCCGCATTTAACGTTGGGGCAATGACACGCACATCAGCCCCTGCTTTTAATAGCATACGGGTTTTACGCCACGCGCTGTCATCACCACCGACAACCAAACACGGTCGACGCTTTAAATCTGCAAAAATTGGCAAGTAATCCATCATTAGCCCCTCTTTTTATCCCTAGATGCACTATAGAGGGGGCTAGATATTACTTGAAATTCTAAAATTTCATTTTTTATTCCAAAATGTTTAGCAAAACGCTGCCTTTTCGCCAAAATGAAACTAATCAGAGGCTTTCGCTATATAAAGACGAATATATAGTGATAAATCTCACTTTTATTGCCTGCACTAGGGAAGCAAGCAAATCGCTCCCCTAAACGTTATGCCTTTTCTGTCTAGGTTATGACGAATAACTCACCTTCAAATGAGTTAAATCGAACCGCAATATTCGATCTCAGTAACACTCCATCAAAAAAAACGAGATCGATAGCACAATAGTGCGACACAGCTAACAGCGTTTATCAGCATATTTGATACCTTACGCCTGCTTTTTTGCCTACCCCGTTTGGAGATATTCATGACGTTATCAGCTAAGCCTTTATCAATTGCGATCCTTGGCGGTTTACTCACGCTTGCAGGCCCTGCTACTGCAGACACCATCAAGCTACGTATCCTAGAAACAACCGATATCCATACCAATGTGATGGATTACGATTACTACAAAGATAAACCAACGGACAAAACAGGCTTAGTGCGAACAGCAACGTTAGTTGAGAAAGCACGCGGTGAAGTAACAAACAGCGTATTAGTTGATAATGGTGACTTGCTACAAGGTAGCCCTATGGGTGACTACATGGCAGCCAAAGGGATCAAACACGGTGAAGTACACCCTGTTTACAAGGTAATGAACCAACTTAATTACGATGTGGGTAACATTGGTAACCACGAGTTTAACTATGGTTTGGACTTCCTTGATACCAGCATTGAAGGTGCTGACTTCCCTTACATTAATGCTAACGTTTACGATCTAAAAACAGGCAAAAACCTATTTAAGCCTTACCTTATTAAGGAATACACCTTCAAAGACATCGATGGTAACGATCAACAAGTGAAGATCGGTTACATCGGTTTTGTACCGCCACAAATCATGGTGTGGGATAAGAAGAACTTAGAAGGTAAAGTGGAAGCAAAAGACATTAAGCAAACCGCTGAGAAATTCATTCCACAGATGAAAGCAGAAGGTGCTGACATCATCGTGGCAATTCCACACTCAGGTGTTGCGGCAGACCCATACAAAGTAGGCGCAGAAAACTCGGTTTACTACTTAACACAAGTTAAGGGCATTGATGCGATTGCCTTTGGTCACTCACACGCAGTATTCCCGAGCAAAGATTTTGCTAACCTACCGGGCGCAGATGTAGAGAAAGGTACGATCAATGGTATTCCTGCTGTAATGCCGGGTCGCTGGGGCGATCACGTGGGTATCATGGACTTGGTGCTGGATAAAGATGGCAACAGCTGGAAAGTGACTTCAGCACAAACTGAAGCTCGCCCTATTTTCGACAAAGCGACGCAAAAGCCTATCGTTGATGCCGATCCTAAATTAGTCGCAGCCGTAAAAGTGGATCATAACGCGACTCGTGATTTTGTTAACCAACCAATCGGTAAAGCAAGCGATGTGATGTACAGCTACCTTGCACTGGTACAAGATGATCCAACGGTACAAATCGTTAACCTTGCACAGAAAGATTATGTTGAGCGCTTCATTCAAGGCGATCCTGATCTAGACGGTATCCCTGTTCTGTCTGCTGCCGCTCCATTTAAAGCTGGCGGTCGTGGTAACGATGCAACCAACTTTACTGAAGTAGAAGCAGGTCAGCTGACTTTCCGTAACGCTGCTGACTTATACTTGTACCCAAATACCCTTGTTGCAATGAAAGTGACAGGTAAAGAAGTAAAAGAGTGGCTGGAGTGTTCTGCTGGTCAATTTAACCAAATCGATGTTAACAGTGATAAACCACAAGGTTTGATCAACTGGGATGGTTTCCGTACTTACAACTTCGATGTGATTGATGGCGTAACTTACAACATCGATATTTCACAACAAGCGAAATATGACGGTGAATGTAAGGTGGTGAACCCAACAGCAAACCGTATTAAAGATCTAACTTTCAACGGTAAGCCTGTTGCTGACAATCAAAAATTCATTATCGCGACCAATAACTACCGAGCTTACAGCGGTAAGTTTGCAGGTACAGGTGAGAAGTTTGTCGCGTTCGCATCACCAGATGAAAACCGTACTGTACTTTCAGACTACATCAGCCGTGTAAGTAAAGAGAAAGGCCAAGTAATACCGAGTGCTGATAACAACTGGCACTTCACACCACTGAAGAGTGATAAAAAGTTAGATATTCGCTTTGAAACCGCCAATAGTGAAAAAGCAGCCAAGTTCATTAAAGACAAAGGTCAGTACCCAATGACCCAAGTTGAAACAACACCAACTGGCTTTGCTATTTACCAATTGGATTTACAACACGCGAAATAATCGTCGTAATAAAGTAAGCTATCAATACCGCAGCACTGTCTGCGGTATTTTTTTACTGTTAAAGAGTGAGCTACCATGAAGCATTCCGCACAACTTTCTCAACTTGCCGAATTTCTTCAACAATTTGGCGCAGAGCAAACCACCATTGACGAAACATTAGCACACGCTCAAATATTAGAACTGCCTACTCGTCATATCTTGCTCAATCAAGGTCAACAAGCTGAGCAATTTTACTTTTTACTCGATGGACTGTGCCATGCCTGTTATCTCACTGAAAACGGTAAACAATTCAGTAAAGAGTTTTATTGGGATCAAGATGCGTTAATTGGCTTTGAAGGGCTGATCACCCAATCCCCGTCGCCTTTTCTATTAGAAACCTTATCAACCAGTCAGCTTATTGCACTACCGATTGCGTTAATTGAAACATGGCGTGCCCAAGGCTTAACACTGTATATCAACTTATTAGAACGTCAGTTGGTGTTTAAAGAAAACAAAGAGCGCTTTATGTTGATGTACAGCCCTGAAGAGCGATACCAATTGTTTACGCAAAGTTTTGCGGAGCTTAATTTTAAACTAACGGACTACCAGATTGCGTCGTACCTAGGGATCACGCCGATTAGTTTAAGCCGCATTAAAAAAAGGCAAGCACAGCCACAATAATACAACGAAATTAACAATGGTTAATGAGGCATTGAAAGACTCAGGTTACTATGAAGATAACTTTGTTTATCGCCTAAAAGAGAACACCTGATGCTTACTTGGCAATGCCTTTCTTTTGCACAACTCACACCCCACCAGCTTTATGATGCACTAAAGCTTCGATCTGATATTTTTGTCGTCGAGCAAACCTGTGTTTACCCTGATCTTGATGATAATGATCGCGAGGATGATGTTTACCACCTACTCGGTTATCAAGATGGCAAACTGATCGCTTACTTACGCTTATTACGCCCGGGGCTTACTTACGATAACGTCAGCATTGGTCGTGTGGTCACAGCACAAGAAGCACGTGGTAATGGCATCGGTCATGAGCTCATCAAACAAGGACTCGCCAACGCTGCCCGTCTTTGGCCGAATGCAACGATTGAGATCGGTGCGCAAGAGCATCTCATTCATTTTTATCGTCAGCATGGATTCGAGCAAACTTCTGAGATGTATCTTGAAGATGGCATTCCGCATGTTGATATGATCCTGACCCAAGGCCAGCCAAGATGAAATTAAGTGCCGTTTCACTGGGAATTTTATTACTCGTATTCGGCAACTTATCTGCCTCGCTTTCTGATGTGGCAGTCAAACTACTCAATGGCGAAGTTCACCCTTTTCAATACATGTTTCTTCGCCAAATATTAAGCCTAGTGATCATTCTGCCGTTATGGTTATCGCAAGCTAAGCCTAAACGTGCAGTAGGTAGTTGGAAGATCAATACTATTCGCGCTTACTTAGTGTTAGCAGGAAGCTCAATGTTATTGGTTGCGCTGACTTATCTACCTTTAGCAACAGCAAATGCATTGTTTTATGCCGCGCCTCTGCTGATGATCCCATTATCTATGCTGTTATTAGGTGAGAACCCCAGCAAAAGCAAAGTGATAGCCACAGCGGTTGGCTTTATTGGTATTCTCATTGTATTACGCCCCACCCAATTTCACTGGGCAGCCATTGCAGCATTAGGTACAGCGACCACATTGGCACTTTACAATGTCTTGGTACGAAAACTGCCAGAGTCTCAAAGTGTTGCGACTACACTATTTTGGACTTGTGTACTATCGCTTCCTGTTGCAACCCCACTAGCATGGTATTTCTGGCAACCAATATCGATGGAAAACCTTGGCTTAATTGCTGCCAGTGCCCTGTTTACGTTGGGTTATCAAGGCTGTGTGGTCATGGCTTATCGCCAAAGTGAAACCCATCAAATCGGGCTTGCAGAATATTCAGGACTGATATTTGTCGCCATCTTTGGCTGGGTTTGGTTTAACGAAAGTTTAGATGCGCTCACCCTATTCGGTATTTTATTGATCATTCTGCCGATGATGCCAAAACCGAGACGCAAACACTTAACGCCAATGAATCCTTAAACATTCGCTCTCAATATAGAGAGTAATAATAGAAAAAGCCCACTTCAGTGAACCGAAGTGGGCTTTTTAATAATTGTATTTAGGTATAGCTTATTGGCGGTAATAACCACCATTACTACGACGGTAATAAGTGGCAGAAATACCGTTACCATCAATCTTCAAGCCATCAATTTGACCATTACTGTTAACACGATACGTCAGCATTTGACCTGCCTGTACATTACTGATCGGCTTACCCGCACCTTCTACTTTCGCAATGGCGAATAAGTCAGATAACGGCAATGAGCGATCTCTAAAGACACTAGCTAATGTTTTACCCGCAGGCACTTTATAACTTACCCATTGACCAGCAGAAGCAGGAGCTACCGCTTTAGGTTTGCTCGTTGTTGATGAATTAGAAGTTGATGAGCTAGATGTTGCAGGCTTCGCAGGTGTCGTTGCTGCTGGCTTTTGCGTAGCCACATCGATCACATATGCTTTACCACCATTAAGAGGGTAAATTTTTTGCAACTTAGGCTTTTTCTCAGGCGCAGGACCGTTATCTTCCAAGCCGCCCACCGCTTTCATACGTTTGTCTTCTGTTAAATCTGCCGTATCTAATACCACATCAGCACGTTTACTCACCGCTGTATTAGCAACATTATTTGATGCTGTTCCACCAGCCACATTCGTTGTCGTTTGAGTATCCGCGACACCACCAAGATTTAGCTGAATATCACGACGAACGGAAGTTGCTGGGCTATCATCTTGTTCTAGTTGTGCCGATGATGGCAACATCAATACCGCAACAAAAATCGGTACCAGGATCATCAGCGCCCAGCGATGAAAACGTGGAAAGCGATGCCAAGTACGGCTTACACCTTCTTTAAGCTGGCGACATTTTTCGGTGATCCCTGAGATATTAAAATTCACACTGCGTCGTTGTGACGCTTGTTTTGTTTTCGAACGGCGTTTGGCCTGTCCCATATACAGCACTCCAGAGCTTCATATGTCACGCAATTTGCGAATAATGGTTACAAACGTTTACCCATGAGGGGCGAAACTGTTATCCTGCTTGCTTTAATTCATTCTACATTAAGAGATGACGATAATGTCTGACGTTAAACTAGATACAGTTGAGTCTAAAGCAAGCTACGGTATTGGTCTTCAAATGGGCCAACAACTAGCTCAAAGCGGT
Organism: Photobacterium leiognathi; assembly: GCF_030685535.1. Classification (NCBI taxonomy): domain Bacteria; kingdom Pseudomonadati; phylum Pseudomonadota; class Gammaproteobacteria; order Vibrionales; family Vibrionaceae; genus Photobacterium; species Photobacterium leiognathi. The sequence goes on from NZ_CP131601.1 coordinate 2,948,874, forward strand.
CTTGAAGGCCTAAACGTAGCAGCAATTGCTAAGGGTATCGCAGCTTCTCTTGCTGGCGAAATGCCAGAAATCGAAGTTGATGAAATCAACAATGCACTACGTGAACTTCACACTAAAGCAGACGAAGCTCGTCAAGCTCAAGCTAAACTAGCAGCTGCAGAAGGCGAAGCGTTCCTAGCTGAAAATGCACAGCGTGCAGAAGTTACTGTAACTGATTCTGGTCTTCAATACGAAGTTCTAGTTGAAGGTAACGGTGAAATCCCAACTTCTGACAAGCAAGTACGCGTGCACTACCACGGTATGCTAACAGACGGTACTGTTTTTGACAGCTCTGTTTCTCGCGGTCAACCTGCAGAATTCCCTGTAACTGGCGTTATCGCTGGTTGGGTTGAAGCTCTACAAATGATGCCTGTAGGTTCTAAGTGGAAACTATACATCCCACAAAACCTAGCATACGGTGAGCGTGGCGCAGGTGCTGCAATTCCTCCATACGCTGCACTAGTATTCGAAGTTGAGCTACTAGATATCCTATAAGATATTGCTTCTTCTTAAAAAACGACGCTTCGGCGTCGTTTTTTTATATCTATCGAACAGTGTTTATTGGGTGAAAACACAGTTTTCAGGCTAGATTAAGTCGCCATCATCGTTTTAAATAGGCAATCATTACAAAAATTATAACTACACTAGGATAGTGATAGCTCAATGAAGGAGTACCCCATGGAAAAACGTCGTATCTTAACAACTGTCATCGCAACCGCTTTATTATCAACTAGCGCGATGAGCCACGCATTCAGCCTTACCGATCTATCGAATGCGCTAGGGGGTGAAAAATCCGATCAAGTCGCTACCCAAATTGCTGAAAACCCATTAACTCAAGCATTAGTAACGGGTCTTGGTGTTAAACCAGAGCAAGCAGCAGGCGGTGCAGGCGCACTATTAAGCATGGCTGCAAGTGAATTAACTGGCCCACAAAGCCAAGAACTAACCAAATTAATTCCTGGTGCAGAAAAGCTAACTGAATCATTACCGCTAGGTTTAGGTCAGTTACTCGGCACCAAAGAGAACATCGATAAAGTGTTCTCACTACTGGGCATGAATCCTGGTATGGTTAATCAATTCGCACCAATCGTGACGCAGTTCTTAAGCGAACGTGGTGCAAGCAATGAACTGGTTGGCGCATTAAACAAGATTTGGAGCCCTGTAACATCAGCAGCCCCTGTGACTGCGAAATAACAACTGGCTTTTATAGAAAAGTAAAAGGGCGAGATATTCTCGCCCTTTTATTTTATCGCAATGAATAGGAGGGATCAGATACCAGAACCATCAGATTCAGTATCGTTGTCTTCATGCAAACCACATTCGCGCTTAAGACCAAAGAAACGAGTCTCTTCTTCTTTCATCCCCGGCCGCCATTTCTCTGTGGTATGCACATCACCAACCGATAAATACCCCTGCGCTTTTAATGGATGGTAAGGCAAATCGTACTGTTTAAGGTACTGATCGATTTGCTCATTACTCCAATCAATTAATGGCAGGAACTTAAAGCGACCATTTTGGATAGCAAGTACAGGCAGTGTGGCACGAGAGCTTGATTGTTCACGGCGCAGCCCTGAGAACCACGTTTTTACTTGAAGCTCATCTAACGCACGGCGCATCGGCTCAACTTTATTCAGTCGGTTATATTGCTTAATGCCATCGACACCTTGCAGCCATAGTTGACCATAACGTGCCTCCTGCCATGCCGCACTTTGTTTGGCACTGTAGACATGCAGGTTGAGCTCTAACTGCTTGGTTAAACTATCGATAAACTGATACGTTTCTGGGAATAAATATCCAGTATCGGTCAATACCACCGGAATATCGTGTTTTACCTTGGTCACCAAATGCAGCATAACAGCCGATTGAATACCAAAACTTGATGCTAACGCAAACTCACCATCAAGGTTGTCGATAGCCCAGCTTACTCGTTGCTCCGCCGTCATTTCCTCCAGCGCGGCATTAATTTCAGCCAGCTGAATAATTTGACTCACTTTAGGCAGCTCAAGTAACTCAGCCAGTTGAAATTTAGCCATAGAAATCCCTCTTCGATACTTTTACTTCTTCAATGATGCCAGCACGAATAGTGAAATCACCAAAATCTTCGCCTTCTTGACGCTCTGTCGACCAACGACTGACTAACCCGTCAATTTCATCCATGATTTGTGCTACCGTAATATTTTCACGGTACATCTTAGGAACACGAGTACCATTACGGTTACCGCCTAAGTGCAGGTTATAACGCCCTGGCGCTTTACCAACGAGACCAATTTCCGCCAACATCGCTCGACCACAACCATTCGGACAGCCTGTCACACGCAAAATGATGTTTTCATCTTTCTCTAAACCGTGTTTTGCCAAAATGCCTTCAACATCGGTCACAAACTCAGGTAGGAAACGTTCGGCTTCTGCCATTGCTAACGGACACGTTGGTAGTGATACACAGGCCATTGAGTTTTTACGCTGCTCACTGACACCATCATCAATCAAGCCATGATCGCGCGCGATCTTCTCGATCTTCTTTTTGTCTTTCGCTAACACACCCGCAACAATTAAGTTTTGGTTAGCCGTCATACGGAAATCGCCTTTGTGTACTTTAGCAATTTCAGCAACATCGGTTTTTAACGGCTTGTTTGGGTAATCAAGTAAACGACCGTTTTCGATAAACAGTGCTAAGTGATGCTTACCGTCGATACCTTCAACCCAACCAATGCGATCACCACGATCTGTGAACTCGTATGGGCGACTGTCTTCAAACTTCACACCCGCACGTTTTTCAACTTCCGCTTTAAATACATCACTACCTACGCGGTCTAACGTGTACTTGGTTTTTGCATTCTTACGGTTTGAACGGTTGCCCCAATCACGCTGAGTGGTAACAACTGCCGCTGCCACATCTAATGTTTTCTCTAATGGAATAAAACCAAAGTCATCGGCACGACGAGGATAGGTGGACTGATCACCATGAGTCATCGCTAAACCACCACCAACTAACACGTTAAAACCCACTAGCTTGCCGTTATCAGCAATCGCAACAAAGTTAAGATCGTTGGCATGAACATCAACATCATTTTGCGGCGGGATCACCACCGTGGTTTTAAACTTACGCGGTAAATAATTACTGCCTAAGATTGGCTCTTCATCAGTTGTTTCTAGCTTTTCACCGTCTAACCAAATTTCCGCATACGCACGAGTTTTTGGTAGCAAGTGTTCACTGATCTTTTTCGCCCACTCGTATGCTTCTTGGTGAAGCTCAGATTCCACTGGGTTAGTCGTACACAGAACGTTTCGGTTAACATCACCCGCTGTAGCAATAGAATCAATACCAATACTGTTTAGCGTTTGGTGCATCAATTTAATGTTTGGCTTTAACACACCGTGAAACTGGAAAGTTTGACGAGTGGTTAAACGGATACTGCCGTAAGAGGTATGCTCATCAGCAAACTTATCAATCGCTAACCACTGCTTAGGCGTGATAATACCGCCCGGCATACGTGCACGTAACATCACGTTATGCAGTGGCTCTAATTTTTGTTTAGCACGCTCGGCACGGATATCACGGTCATCTTGCTGGTACATGCCGTGGAAACGGATCAACTGGAAGTTATCAGCCGTAAAACCACCGGTCATACGATCGCCCAGATCCTGCTCAATAGTCCCGCGAAGAAAATTACTCTCGCGCTTTAGACGTTCGTTATCTGATAATTTTTGATCAGTCATTAGTACACATCCCTTTGATAGCGCTTATCCTTACGCAGATCATTTAGATACTGCTCAGCCTGCTCGCGCGTTTTATTGCCTTGTTGCTCAATCACTGTGATCAGCGCTTGATGAACATCTTTTGCCATTTGGTTAGCATCACCACACACATAGACATGTGCGCCATCTTGTAGCCACTGCCACACTTGTGCAGCTTGCTCTAAAATGCGGTGTTGAACATAGACTTTCTCAGCTTGATCACGGCTAAATGCCACATCAATTTGCGTCACCACACCATCTTTTAGGTATTTCTGCCATTCAACTTGGTATAAGAAATCTTCAGTGAAAGTGCGGTCGCCAAAGAATAACCAGTTCTTACCTTCTGCATCACGGTTCTCACGCTCTTGAACAAAAGCACGGAATGGCGCAATACCGGTACCCGGACCAATCATGATCACCGGGGTATTATCATCAGCCGGCAGCTTGAAGTTATTGTTGGTTTCAACAAATACTTTTACTTCACCGCCTTCTTCTAAACGCTGGGCTAAGAAGCTTGATGCGCCGCCTTGGCGTTGTTCTTCACCTTGTGCGTATTCAACCACACCTACTGTTAGGTGTACTTCTTCACCCACTTCTTCTTGGCTTGAAGCAATGGAATATAAACGCGGCGTTAGACGACGAAGTAAGCCTGTTAGTTGCTCTGCGGTTAAGGCCGTTTTCTTCTCACCTAACACATCAATGATTTGTGTTTTCGCAGAGTACTCACGCAGTTTTTCACGATCTGCCACCAGCTTTTCTAGCTTTTTACTGCCTGAAAGCTCGGCATACTTAGTCACAAACTGTGGGTTAGAAGCGGTGATTTCGTATTTGCTGATAAGTGCTTCACGTAGACTGATAGATGCGCCATCAACCTCAATAGAGCTATCTGCATCTAAACCGAGCTTTGCGATAATTGCATCAACCAGTTGTGGATCATTGTCATACCACACGCCCAATGCATCACCCGGTTGATAAGTCAGACCGGACTCTTCCAAATCAATTTCAATGTGACGAACATCTTTACCTGAGTTACGTCCTGTGATTTTTTGGCTTACCGATAAGTTAGCAGTGTATGGATTTTGTTTATTATAAGAAGAGACTACCGCTGGCTTTTGACCTACAGGTAACTGAACCACTTCAGCTTCACCTGTTGATAACGTTTCTTTGGTTTTTGCTAACGCTTTTTGACGCCACTCGGCAGCAGGCGCTTCATAATCAACGTCACAATCGAGGCGCTCAAGCATTGGCTGCGCGCCAAGTTTAGCTAAGTAGCTATCAAAGTCTTTTGCTGTTTGACAGAAGAACTCGTAGCTTGAGTCACCTAAACCAATGACTGCATAGTTCAGCTCTGGTAATTTAGGTGCTTTTTTCGATTGTAAAAACTCATGTAATTCAATCGCATCATCAGGTGCTTCACCTTCACCGTGGGTAGAGGCCACGATGATAACGTGCGTTTCTTTCGCTAAGTTTTTACCTTTGTAATCGCCCGCAGAGAAAAGTTGCACTGCGATATCTGCCGCTTCTGCTTCTTCTTTTAATGCTTCAGCAACGCCCTTAGCATTGCCTGTTTGCGAGGCGTAAATGATGGTGAGTTTACCGGCTGGTTTTGCCGCAGCCAGTACATTATTTTGTGCTGCAGGATCTGCAGCCGTTTGCGGTTGGGTTTGGCTTAATCCCCAAAAGTAGCCACTGATCCACGCAAGCTGTTGTGGCGACGATGCTGCCGCAGCTTGTTTCAGTTGATCCATTTGTTGATCATTGAGTGGACTGGCTAAAGCCGATAATTCCTTCACTAACATGACACGACGATCCCTATTCATTGCGTACTGTTAGATTAGCCATTTCATTAAATAACAAGAAAGAATAGATAAGAATGTTTTATAACCTTTTTAAAGGTTAATAAAAAAACAAAAGCGAGATAACGGCTATTATCTCGCTTTTATTGGGTAGGTATTTTTACTTATTTTAATACTCGTCAGCGATCCTAACTTGATGAAATCCAACCTCGAATGCTTGTTGTGTTGCACTATCAATATCACTGTAACAGCGTTCACTTCCTGCTCCGTCTGTTAATGGCACTAATCCCCCACGACGATGACGAAATTCAACAATGTAACCATCACCAATGGAAGGCTCTACCACGGCTTCAACTAACTCTTGGGTAGCATAAAGGTGCTTTAGCTCAGTTAGCGTCATAACCTTACTCCCTATCCTGCTGTCACTTATTTTGGCTCAGTCTAAAAGATCGATTGCTCATATTTAAAAATGGTACAAAATCCTAAAAACAGCCAATAAAAAAACCACGATAGTGTCGTGGTTTTTATTAATTCGTTAGCTCAAGAAGACTTAGAAGTCGACTTCAACACCTGCGAACCAGCCATCTAAATCAACGTCGCCAGTATTTTTCGCTTTATCAAAATCGTAATCCATCATGCGGTAACCACCACGGATGTTTAGATCTGCAGCCACTAAACCAATGGTGTATTTCACACCCGCTTGGCCGTCAAATAGGCGTGTGCCGTCAAAGTTACCTGCGTTTGCTTGAGCAAATACAGTTAGTGGCGTTGCTGGAATGCCGATCTCTGCATTACCGTATAGCGTTGGCTGCCAATCGCTGAAACGATCATCATTGTTTAGCTTCACGCTACCAAATTTAGAAACTGTCACACCAAGATCTAACGCAACAAGATCGTTATCCAAAATTTCGTAGTACGCTGTTAAATCACTTTGTTCAAATGCAACATTACCCGTATCGATATTGTTGTAACGAACCATAAAGTTAGGTACTAGTGGAATAAAATGTTCGATTGATGCGTAGTAAGAACCAGATGTGTCATCACTTTTGTTGCCATCAACTTTAGCGTTTGCAAACCATGCATCAGCACCCACTTTAACACCTAAAAGGGTATCTGCTTGTGCTGGTACAGCTGACGCTAATGCTACTGCTGCTGCAACTGAAAGCATTACTTTTTTCATGCCGAGTCTCCGCTCTTCATCATTAATAATTTTTAAAACGGCGAAACTATACCAGAAACAGTAAAAAAACACTGCTCTTATCTCTTTTGATCATCTTTTTGAGCTGAAGATATCAAAAACAACTATTTATTATTTTATCGGCAGTGTTTTCATCAAAATATCATATCGATGCTAGCAGCAGTGCAATCAGTAACGACGACTACGAGACAAACGTTCTTTGTAATTTTGTACTTCTTTATTATCTCGTACTAACCAAATCACCACCGCAATCAGCAAAATCCAAGGTAATAATTTAATCACTAATCCCAGCATGCCAACCACTGCCATAATGGCAAATCCGGCAGCCACTGCGATCATCATGCCTATAATGCTGACACCAGTAAAAACCAACACTAATGCAAAAGTCAGTAAAAATAGAAACTCAAACATCACTTACCCCTTATCCTTAATTTCATCCTCGTTACTTTTACATGACTCATTTAGAGCGACAAAAACAAGTAACGGTGAATACGATTTACCTTTATTACCAATGTATATTGCACAAACCACGCCAAACAAGAGCCAACATTAAATCCTTTGTTTTCATAAAGATATAAAAAAGGCCAACCCTTGCGGATCAGCCTTCTACTTATAAATTAGTAAAACTCACTCATTAATAGTGATTTTCACCAACGAGTTACACATCTAAATGCGCAGGGATTTTATCAAGTGCTTGCTGTACCACTTCAATACCCGCTCCCGGTTTGTGTGCATTCTCACTGATGTGGCGACGCCATTGACGTGCACCCGGCATGTTTTGGAATAAACCCAGCATATGGCGCGTAATATGACCCAGGTATGAACCGTTCGCTAATTGCTTTTCAATGTATGGGTACATCGCTGCAACCACTTCACGACGTTTCATCACAGGGCGTTCGCTACCAAATAAACGTTGATCCACTTCTGCCATTAGGTATGGGCTTTGATACGCTTCACGACCAACCATCACACCATCCATATGTTTTAGGTGCTCTTCCATTTCTTCAAAGGTTTTAATGCCACCATTGATAGCCATGGTTAAATGAGCAAAATCTTGCTTTAGTTGGTAAACACGTGGGTAATCCAGTGGCGGAATTTCACGGTTTTCTTTCGGGCTTAAACCACTTAACCATGCTTTACGCGCGTGGATAGTAAAGTTATCACAACCACCTTTATCTGACACTACATGGATAAAGTCTTTCAAGAACTCGTAAGAATCTTGATCATCAATACCAATACGGGTTTTCACGGTAACAGGAATATCAACCACATCACGCATTGCTGTTACGCACTGTGCTACTAGCTCGGCTTCACCCATTAAACATGCACCAAACATACCGTTTTGAACACGATCAGACGGACAACCTACGTTTAGGTTAATTTCATCATAGCCACGCTCTTGCGCTAGTTTTGCACAACGCGCCAAATCAATTGGGTTTGAACCACCTAATTGCAGCGCGACTGGGTGCTCTTCCTCGTTATAAGCAAGAAAATCACCTTTACCATGAATAATTGCACCTGTTGTTACCATTTCGGTGTACAACAAGGCTTCTTTACTCATAATGCGGTGGAAGTAACGACAGTGACGGTCAGTCCAATCCAGCATCGGTGCGACAGAAAAACGCTGCATTGGAAAATCGCCTGTAACACTTTGAGTTGACAAGTTATTTTTCATTGTCTCGTCTACAACATTTGTCATTTTTATACCCTGTTTGGATTGGTTTACGTATTAAGTTCAGAACTTTACCCCCTATTTACGTATCTACTTCACGATAAGATCGCTCAATAATAAGAGACATAATATAAGGCGTATTCTGAAGAAAGCGGATTCTACCCTAAAACGCCGTTGAGCCAAAGGGGAACCCATATACGAAACACTATCGAATAACGCCCCTAAAATGAAAAGGGCCTTGAACATAGTCCAAAGCCCTTCACTTACAGTTTCTATTTAAAAGCATATTGCTGTTATTTTGTCATATTCTCGCTTTTATACATGTCAGCAAATACTGGCTTATATAACGCAACAAACTTGTTCATAAAACATGTCATGTTAGATCTCCAATAAATAATGTATGCATTCACGAACATTGTTAGCTCATCTCATGACGTCGCTACCGTAAACGGGGATTTAAAAAGCTAGCTTCGCACAGCATCAGGTTATTTTTATTATTTTCTAGTTGATGCTACGTCATTATTACAATGAGAATAACAGTATTGATTAAAAGAAAAATTTATTACATTTAGAGGATAAATTACTTATCCGCTGCTGATAGTAGCTTCTCAGCAAACGTCATTTTTGTATTCGCTGTTGTGATCACAATACCTGAGTGTGATTTATCTGCTGTACCATTTACAGCGTAGTGGCATGCTGACGTCGCTGTATTTTGTGGTGCATCAAATTGTACGTTACCTGTAAATGCACCATCTTTTGCAGAAGCTGTAAAAGAAGTAGCAATAATAGCGGCAGTCAGTGTTGCTTTGATCATGGTGTTCATCGGTAAACCTTCTATTTTATAATTATGAATAAACGCATCTCACGTTTCGATGGCGCTATATTAACAATTACCCAAAAACACACAATACAACCAAAATACAAAAGATTATTACCAAAAGGTAATAATTAGATTTTTATCACTCAATGACTCACTGACAAAAAATAACGAACAGAACTAAAACAAGTCTAAAAGGAATATTTCGAGTCATCGCAATCACTAATGTAATAACCTCCCCTTTAGTTATTCTTATTTCTCCCGTTCCGTGATCATCAACACGAAATCTTACTGCTTATTACAGCTTCAACACTAAGTTACGGTAAGTTTCTGGGTGGCTGTGATAAAATAAGAACGTTATTGTTGTTTTTTTGAGGTTTTATGGCGGATCAAGCCCAACTATTAGCCAAAGCACAACAGCTCTGTGAAGAACGAGGTGTTCGGCTGACGCCACAACGTTTAAAAGTGTTAGCGTTGATCATTGAGCACCACAGTTCTGTTAGTGCTTATGAATTACTCGATCTCCTTAAGATCTCTGAGCCACAGGCAAAACCACCAACAATTTATCGTGCTTTAGATTTTCTATTAGCACAGGGCTTTATTCACAAAGTCGAGTCTACCAACAGCTATATTGCATGTTGTGTTCTCGGCCATGCCGATCACTGCTCACAACTGTTAATTTGTGATGAATGTGGTTGTGTAGAAGAGTGCCATGACGATGAACTCGCAAAACTACTTCGTCAAAAATCAGAAAAATTTGGCTTTAAGATCAATCATCACGTTGTTGAAAGCCATGGTGTTTGTGAGAAATGCCAAACCAAGTAAACCAGTCATTTAACCTTAACTAACAGTCTAAAGATTATTATGCGCGCAGAGTTTATTAACCCTTTTCTTGCTTCACTGATCAATGTGCTTAATACCATGGCATCAATGCCGATGACACCGCAAAAGCCAAGATTAAAGAAAGATGAAATTGCCCGTGGTGATGTCTCCGGATTAATTGGCATGATTGGTCCTAAAACCAAAGGCTCTATGTCGATCACCTTTGAACAGGAATTAGCCCTTGAGATCATGCAACGCATGCTTGGAGAACGTCCTGCTGGTATCAATGAAGATGTCACCGATATGGTAGGTGAAATTACCAATATGGTGACTGGTGGTGCTAAACGTACACTTGCTGAAAGTGGCTATGATTTTGATATGGCAACGCCAGCTGTTGTATCCGGCAAAGGGCATACCATTACCCATAAGTGCGACAACGCAATTATTTTAATGCCGTTTGATTCTGAATATGGCAAAGCTTATATCGAAATTTGCTTCGACTGATTTTTCACTCTCACAGCACTACTCTGCTGCACAATTAACTAACGGCTGGTTGATTGTGCTTACCCTTCCTATGTCTTTATTTATTAAGAGCTTTATTAATACCTTAATTCTTAAATAAAAGACTACTCATCGCCATTAATTCGGTCTAGACTAGATATCGTCATACGCACCTTGTCACCTATTGATAAGCGATGACTGCATATTATCTGTCTAAAAGGGAAAGACGTACATGAGTAAACTGACTGGAACCGTAAAATGGTTCAACGATGACAAAGGCTTTGGTTTTATTTCTGGCGCGGATGGTAAAGATGTGTTTGTACACTTCAGCGCAATCCAAGCTCAGGGACGCCGAACCTTACGCGAAGGCCAAAGTGTTGAGTTTATCGTAACTGATGGTCAGAAAGGTCCACAAGCTAGCGAAGTTGTTGCACTATAAAAGCCATTGCTAAGATGATAGAAAAACGCCGCTAATTAGCGGCGTTTTTATTTATCAGTACATTAACTTAGGCTTATGCACGCCATTGTTTGAATGCATTGATCAAACCGTTCGTTGAGCTGTCGTGGCTTGCAATGGTTTCAGCGTTGTTTAGCTCTGGTAGAATTTGGTTTGCTAACTGCTTACCAAGCTCTACACCCCACTGATCGAAGCTGAAGATGTTCCAAATTACACCTTGAGTGAAAATCTTGTGCTCATATAGCGCAATCATTGCACCTAATGTGTAAGGTGTAATTTCTTTCACTAAGATTGAGTTTGTTGGACGGTTACCTTCAAACACTTTAAATTCAACCAGATCTTTCACATCTTCTAGTGACTTACCTGCGGCAATAAATTCAGCTTCAACTTGCTCACGGCTCTTACCAAATGCTAATGCTTCTGTTTGTGCGAAGAAGTTAGCCATTAGTTTTGGATGGTGATCACCCAGTGGGTTATGGCTAATTGCAGGTGCAATGAAATCACATGGGATCAGTTTTGTACCTTGGTGAATTAGCTGGTAGAACGCGTGCTGACCGTTTGTACCAGGCTCACCCCAGATGATTGGACCTGTTTGGTAATCTACAGGGTTACCACCACGGTCAACATATTTACCGTTTGATTCCATGTTACCTTGCTGGAAGTATGCAGCAAAACGGTGCATGTATTGGTCGTACGGTAAGATTGCTTCTGTTTCCGCACCGTGGAAGTTGTTGTACCAAATACCAATAAGCGCAAGGATCACAGGTAGCTTTTGCTCTAGTGGTGCTTCTGCGAAATGCTTATCCATCGCATGACCACCGTCTAGTAGCGCAACGAAGTTATCAAAACCGACTGCTAGACAGATTGATAGACCGATTGCTGACCATAGTGAGTAACGACCACCAACCCAGTCCCAGAACTCGAACATGTTATCAGTATCGATACCAAATTCAGCGACAGCTTCGCCATTAGTTGAAAGCGCAGCAAAGTGCTTAGCAACGTGTGCTTTATCTTCAGCTTTTGCTAGGAACCAATCACGTGCAGATAATGCATTAGTCATAGTCTCTTGCGTTGTGAAGGTTTTAGATGCGATTAGGAATAGTGTTGTTTCTGGGTTGAGATCTTTTAGCGTTTCAGCAATGTGCGTGCCGTCAACGTTAGATACAAAGTGCATGTTTAGGCGAGTTTTGTAAGCGCCTAGTGCTTCAGACACCATGTAAGGACCAAGATCTGAACCACCGATACCGATGTTAACGATATCTGTAATTTCTTTACCTGTGTAACCTTTCCACTCACCGCTGATGATGCGCTCTGAGAAAGACTTCATCTTCTCAAGTACCGCATTAACAGCTGGCATTACATCTTCACCATCAACCATGATTGGTGTATTGCTACGATTACGCAATGCTACGTGAAGTACTGCACGATCTTCTGTGCGGTTAATTTTCGCGCCACTGAACATGTCAGCAATCGCAGCATCTAGCTCAGTCTCTTTAGCAAGCGCAAATAGCTTAGTTAGGGTTTCTTCAGTGATCAGGTTTTTCGAGTAATCGACTAGGATATCTGAGCCAAATTGCGCAGAAAACTTAGAGAAGCGCGCATTATCATTGGCGAATAAGTCGCTAAGTTGGAAATCTTGAGCTTGTTCAAAGTGTGCGGTTAGATCTTGCCACGCTTGGGTTTGCGTTGGGTTGATGTTCTTCAACATAAAAATATCCTAATTTTGTTATGTTCATCTTCCGCTCTCATTGTGTTCCTGCGAAAGATCCCCGATTTATGCTCGTTAGCCTATGATAAAGGCTTCTTTATAATTTTTTGATCACTCGTGATAATGCGACGAAAGGCATTGATCGTCATTGCGTTCAATCACGAAAACTTGAATGCATCATACCTGTATTTCGCATCAATGTAATAATGCGAATAACTAATTAAACTAAAAGGTTAAACCTATAGGTAAATAGCCATGTGGTATCAAAAAACAATTAATCTTACTCCTCAAAAGCGTGGTTTTCACCTGATCACTGACGAAATAGAGCAACATTTAACTGAGATCCGACCTTTAACGGTAGGATTGGTGCATTGTTTCATTCAACACACCTCAGCTAGCCTGACCATAAACGAAAATGCTGATCCGACGGTTCGTTACGATATGGAGCAACACTTTAACCGTTTTGTGCCAGAGCGCGCTCCCTATTACCAACATACTTATGAAGGTGATGATGACATGCCAGCGCATATCAAAAGCTCATTGCTTGGTAACAGTATTTCTATTCCTATTTCACAAGGACGCTTAGCTCTAGGAACATGGCAAGGTATTTACTTAGGTGAGCACCGCGACCACGGTGGCGCTCGCCGTGTCGTGATCACCATTCAGGGTGAATAAAAACACAAAAGCGCGGCTTATCTTCATCAATAAGCTGCGCTTTCTATTCATTAAAACGGTTGGTTAACCATGACTCTGAAGATACTCTCTTCATTGCCCCACGCCATTTCAGTACGTACAACGACTCCTTCAACTTGGAATCTTACCGCACCACCTGCGCTCCATTTCATGCTCGAGTGCAGCTCCGAAACGTTATAACTGTCAGCCACTCGCCCTACATCAGCAAATGCAACCCACTGCCACCATGGCACGTCGTACCAATTAAACACCTACCAATCGCCTAGAGGTTGCCATTCTGGCATTACACGATATTCTGCGCTGTAACTAATGGCTGAGCGTCCAACAAAGCGTCCAGTTTGATAGCTACGCAAGCGATATAAACCGCCAAGCTTTACCCCTGCATATTCAGGTGGGCGATGATAACCATGCTCAGCATCAGTGTTATTCCAACTAGGGGTATCAGCTGTATAAACGTTAAATGCAAATACTTGCTGATCAAATAGATTGTCCCATTTACCCAAATCCCAATACCAGCTTTGGTTAAGCTCCCACTTCCACCAGCTTGTTTGATCGGAAGTATCAGGGGCATAAGTCAGCTTAATCTGAGTTTTACTCCCTTGTGTCGGATTAGCACTTCGATCTTGGTTATTCCACTCAAAACGGGTTTCTAAGCCCCAAACGCTATCGTTAGTGGCAAAATCAGAAGGAGGAAGTTGAGTGTTATTTGCAAACTTACGTGCTTGATAGAACGGACGCAAATCAATTGATGAGACGCCACTTTCCCAAGGCGTGTGCCCTGTGAGTTTACGTGATGGATATAGTGCCGCTTTGATTGGATCATGCTTAGCTTGCCCGATAGGCAATATATAACGGGCACTTAATTGATGCAGTGCTTCTTGCGCATCGGCAATGATCATTTCGTCTGCATGGGAGTTAATTTGTGCTGCTTTACCAACGTAGTAATTAAAATCTTTATAATCACCACTGTAGAGCTCTGCGCCAAATAACCAACGGCTATCCGGTGATAGTGCATAATTGTAAGCACCTAAATAGGTCATCCAAGTGCCTTTATCTGTCACCAGTCCGGCACCTAGTAAAGATGCTTGAGGTTGTCCGGCTTTTTTCACTACACCTACCACACCCGCAGAAAGCCCCATGCTATCGGTAGAAAACATAAATGGCACTGCTGCAATGTCAGAATCCGATGTTTCTGACTTAGGCGATGCATGAATATCTACTGGTTCATTTTCAGCATGAATGTCCGCTGAAACCAACAAAGCCGCGGCAATTGCCACGGCTTTTATTTTTCTTTCTTCCATTAAAACAAATCGTCCAACGCTGAGTTGTTATGTGTATGCCATCGCAACTCGTGGGGTTAATTTTGTAATAAGCTCATAAGCAATGGTGCCAATGTGCTCTGCAACGATTTCAGCAGGTAATCCTTCGCCCCATAAAATAGCAGTATCACCAACTTTATCTTGCGCATCAGGACCCAAATCGACCGTTAGCATATCCATAGAAACACGACCTGCCATTGGTACAATACGACCATTAACCAGAACGGGGGTACCATTGGGTGCTGAACGTGGGTAGCCATCACCGTAACCAATCGCAATCACACCCATTTTGGTGTCTCGCTCACTGGTCCAGATACCACCGTAACCGACTTTTTCCCCTTTCTTCACATCACGTACCGCAATAATGCTCGACGTTAATGTCATTACCGGCTTTAAATCGTAAGCTGATGCATAACGCTCAGGCTCATTAAACGGTGATACACCGTACATGATGATCCCTGGGCGGATCCATTCTAACTGACTGTCAGGCCAAGCTAACACGCCAGCCGACGCCGCCAGTGAACGTTCACCTTGATAATCTTGGGTAAGATTTAAGAAAGTATCTAACTGCTGCAATGTAATGTCTGAACTTAAATCGTCAGCATTACCAAAATGACTAATAAAGCGCAGTGGCTTAGCGACGTTCTCACACGCATTTAAGCGCGCCATAAAATCAGTCAGATCTTCAGGACGTACACCTAAGCGGTGCATACCCGTATCAATTTTTACCCATACCTTCACTTGGCTCTCAAGTTCAGCTTGCTCAAGTGCTTCCAATTGCTCTATCGAGTGCACCACAGTATGAATATTATTGGTCACTAATACTGGTAAATCACTCGGTGCGTAGAAACCTTCTAATAACAAGATAGGTTTTACTACTCCACCTGCACGTAACATTAAGGCTTCTTCAATACGTGCCACACCATAGGCATCAACATTAGTCAGGCTTTGGGCTACTCGCAGTAGTCCATGTCCATAAGCGTTTGCTTTAACGACCGCTAAAATTTTACTGTTCGGTGCTTGTTGACGGATCAGACCCAAATTATGAGCCAAAGCGTCGGTATCTATATGCGCGGTTGCTGCTTTCATCCAAAATCCTAAATAATTTTCTAACGCTTACTCTTCGTCGTAAGCAGGGCCAGCATAGTTATCAAAGCGAGAGAACTGGCCTTGGAAGGTCAGGCGAACGGTACCAATAGGACCATTACGTTGCTTACCTAAAATAATTTCAGCGATCCCTTTTAGGGCACTGTCTTCGTGATAAACCTCATCACGATAAATAAACATAATTAAGTCGGCATCCTGCTCGATCGCACCAGATTCACGCAAGTCTGAGTTAACAGGGCGTTTATCAGCACGTTGCTCCAACGATCGGTTAAGCTGCGATAGCGCAACAACCGGGACGTTTAATTCTTTCGCAAGGGCTTTTAGTGAGCGAGAGATCTCGGCAATTTCTAAGGTACGGTTATCTTGCAGACCCGGCACACGCATAAGCTGAAGGTAATCGATCATAATAAGGCTTAAACCACCATTATCACGGGCAATACGACGTGCACGAGAGCGTACTTCCGTCGGTGTCAGACCAGAACTATCATCAATGTACATATTCTTCTTCTCCATCAGAATACCCATTGTTGATGAAATACGTGCCCAGTCTTCATCATCTAATTGACCAGTACGAATTTTAGTTTGGTCGACGCGTGATAGTGACGCCAACATACGCATCATGATCTGCTCTGCGGGCATCTCTAACGAGAAAATAAGTACAGGTTTTTCTTGCTCCATTGCTGCGTTTTCACACAAGTTCATCGCAAACGTGGTTTTACCCATCGATGGACGCGCCGCCACAATGATCAAATCGGAACCTTGCAAGCCTGCGGTTTTCTTATTCAGATCAGTAAAGCCTGTGGATACACCTGTTACACCATCTTGTGGTGATTGGTATAAGATCTCGATACGCTCTAAAGTCTTTTCTAAGATCGTATCAACGTTTTGCGGACCTTCTTTATCGTTAGTACGTTGTTCCGCAATCGCAAAAACTTTACTCTCCGCCATATCCAGCAAATCTTCACTGGTGCGGCCTTGAGGATCATAACCAGCATCTGCAATCTCGTTCGCTACACCAATCATGTCACGAATAAGTGCGCGCTCACGCACAATATCAGCATAGGCTAAGATATTTGCCGCAGACGGGGTATTTTTCGCAAGCTCGGCTAAATAAGCAAAGCCACCGACATCATCAAGCGTGCTAGATTGTTCTAGGTGCTCAGATAAGGTGATTAAATCTAGCGGTTGGCCTGCTTCTAATAGTGCAGCCGTTGCCTGAAAGATAATCCGGTGTGGACGACTGTAGAAATCATTAGCCACCACTTTTTCAGCGACCATATCCCACTTTTCGTTATCCAACATCAAACCACCAAGAACAGATTGCTCAGCCTCTAGCGAGTGAGGCGGCATCTTAATGGCGTCCATTTGGTTATCTTTAGGTTTTTTCGGTTTACTATTATCTGCCATAGAAATTGCGCATTAGCCAAGAACAAGAATGAAGCGTATTAGTATACCTCATCCATTCGGATCTGAGCAGTCATAAACGTATGACTCTTATCAAACCTCTCTGCTATTAATTATGCGCCTTTTTGAAGTAACTGGTAGTTGAGTACAACGATTCCTAACCAAAAGCTGACAAATTTGAGTTAGAATGCGGACGCACAATGCTTATCATCAATCATGCTTATTCGACGACCTGCCGTGGGAGGAACTTTGGCAAGATACCTACTGACTTTATTGCTGCTTGCCAATACGGCAGCTTACGCTGCTGACGATCAAGACACTGAAGATACCTCACCCACACATTTTAAAAGTGAAGTTGGCTTAGGCTTTACCTCACTGGCAGGGAATTCTGATTCACAAACCTTAAATGCCAATTACAATCTGGAATACATCAACGGACGTTACAAAACCGATGCTGATACCAGCCTGTTAATGGCGAAGAAAAACGGTGAAGAAGATAAGCGTAAAATCTCGACTAATCTAAAATCCCAAATGATGATCCGAGATGGTTACTACCTGTATGCCAATGGTAGTTATATTGATGACCGTTATGGCCCTTACTATGTGGACTCCCTAGTCTCTGCTAGTATCGGTTACCGTTTATTTAGCTACGAGACTTTCCAAACCTTGATCGATATCGGTCCGGGCTTTCGTCACCAAGATCCGAATCTGGATGAAATCGATGGCGATATTGTCAAACCAGAAGTGGTAAATGAAGGGGTATTACAAAGCTCTGTCACCATGTCATGGAAACCACTGAAAACCTTAACTCTCGACAATAAAATCAATGTGGTCGCAGGTAAAAGTAACACCACAATCCAAAACGATTTATCTGTCACCAATTCCATTACCGATAATCTAGGCTTAAGTGTTGGCTTTAACTATACCTATTACACTTGGGTACCAGCCAACATGAAGAATTTCGATTCCAGTACAATTGTCAGCTTGATCTATAGCATGTAATCAGTACGAGACAGCTGAAGGTTTGCCGAAATGCAGATACAAAAAAACCAGCCCGAAGGCTGGTTTTTTTCTATTAAAGCTAAAAGCTATTACTCTGCAGCAACAACGTTTAGTTTAACAGTTGCGAATACATCAGAGTTTAGCTGAACGCTAACTTCGAATTCGCCAGTAGTACGTAGTGCACCTTCAGGTAGACGTACTTCGCTCTTAACTAGTGAAACGCCAGCTGCAGTTACAGCGTCAGCGATGTCACGAGTACCGATAGAACCGAATAGTTTACCTTCGTCACCAGCTTTAGAAGCGATAACTACTGCTTCTAGAGCGTTTAATGCTTCAGCGCGAGCTTGAGCAGCAGCTTGTTGCTCAGCAACTTTAGCTTCTAGCTCTGCACGACGTGCTTCGAACATTTCAACGTTAGCTTTAGTTGCCATTACTGCCTTAGCTTGTGGGATAAGGAAGTTACGAGCGTAGCCAGCTTTAACGTTAACTTGGTCGCCAAGGCCACCTAGGTTAGCGATTTTATCAAGTAGAATAACTTGCATTATCTTGTCCTCTATAAAAGTCTAAAAACTACTACCGATTACTGATGCTTGTCAGTGTATGGTAGAAGTGCTAGGTAACGAGAACGCTTGATAGCGCGAGCTAGCTGACGTTGGTATTTAGCGCGAGTACCAGTGATACGGCTAGGTACGATTTTACCAGCTTCAGTGATGTAGTTTTTTAGAGTTGCTACGTCTTTGTAGTCAATCTCTTGTACGCCTTCTGCAGTGAAACGGCAGAATTTACGACGACGGAAGAAACGAGCCATGGGCTATCTCCTGATCTAAATTATGTCAATGTGATCGGCATGCAATACTAATTTACCAATGCCATTTCGGCTAGTTTGATAAGAGATAAAACCTCCTACCTTAACATTGCTTCCGATAGCTAAATCTTGAGTGAGTACTTGTTGACCGTTGCCGCTGACTACCACGTTAATATAGCAATATACTTGACGTGGTAAGCCGACTTCCTGTTGTATCGAGCGATGCTCAAGCACAAAGTGACAATGAGAAATGCCCGCAGGAGATTGGCTTCGTTTGGGTTCTTTAGCAATAAAGCCAACTAACTCCAGACGATTGGTCATTGATACAAATTACTCAGCAGCTGCTTCGCCTTCAGATTGTGCTTCTGCACGATCTTCACGCTTAGTGAAACGCTCTTCTTTAGCCTTCATCATTGGAGATGGCTCAGTAACAGCGTTCTTAGTACGCATGATCATGTTACGGATCACTGCGTCGTTGAAGCGGAAGTTTGACTCAAGCTCGTCAACTACAGACTGCTCAGCTTCAACGTTCATTAGAACGTAGTGTGCTTTGTGCAGTTTGTTGATTGGGTAAGCCATTTGACGACGGCCCCAATCTTCTAGACGGTGAATCTGACCACCAGAATCTTTGATAGCAGCAGTGTAACGCTCGATCATGCCAGCAACTTGCTCGCTTTGATCAGGGTGCACCATGAATACGATTTCGTAATGACGCATAGGTTGCTCCTTACGGATTATTCAGCTTCCCTTGTTGGCTCGGTTATCCTGGGGAAGCAAGGAACTAAAAAAAGAACCGAGAATTTGGACAACGGATAGTACAGAGAATGATCACCCGAAGCAAGATAATTCTAATCAACCTACCGAGGTTTTTACGCTCAACTGGCAAGTTATCTTGACTGTTTGTACAGACCAACAAAAACACCCTTATCCAATCGCTTGAACAAGGGTGTTTATCACGCTATCTCACTCTATGTGAGCAACGATGCTTCTAGCTGCGCTGACGTACGGCTTCAAATAAGCAAATACCAGACGCCACAGAAACGTTAAGGCTTGATACCGACCCCGCCATTGGAATTTTGATCAAATCATCACAGGTTTCACGGGTTAAACGGCGCATACCTTCACCTTCCGCACCCATTACGATACCAAGAGGGCCAGTTAGTTTGCTGTGGTAAATATCATGCGTCGCTTCTCCTGCGGTACCCACAATCCACACGCCTTTCTCTTGTAGTGCACGCATGGTACGCGCCAAGTTAGTCACACGTACTAGCGGAACAATTTCAGCTGCGCCACATGCTACTTTACTTGCAGTCGCGTTAAGCTGCGCTGAGCGATCTTTTGGTACCACAACAGCAATCGCACCTGCAGCATCTGCATTACGTAAACACGCACCTAAGTTATGCGGATCTGTTACGCCATCTAGGATCAACAGCAGCGGATTTTCTTTACCAGCAAGCAAATCATCAAGATCGTTCTCGTTGTATTGTTTGCCAGGACGAACACGGGCAACGATACCTTGGTGAGAAGCACCTTTCACTTTGTCATCAAGGGCTTTACGACCAGCTTCTTGAATCGTAATACCCAGCATTTGTAGCTCGTTGATCACAGGCATTAGACGCTCATCTTGACGGCCTTTTAGCGCAAACACTTCAATAAAGCGCGCTGGATCAGAAGCTAATACGGCTTTAACGGCATGGATACCGAAAATCATTTCATTACTCATGAGTTACTATTCTTCTTTGCTGCTCGTTCTGCTTTACCTGCACGCGATTTTTTCTTCTTACGTGCTTTCGTCGGTCTTCTTTTACGCTCTATGGTCGGCTTTTCATCCGACTTACCGCGCTTTTTCTTCTTCGGCTTTTTCTTCTCGTCAGCCAAAGGAATAGCGCCTTCTTTTAACTTTTTGCGTACTGATGAACGTTCGCGTTTTGCTTCAATGCGTTCTTCAGGTTTCGCTTCACCGCCTTCAACTTTATACACTTTCATGCTTTGACGACGAAGACCATCGGCTTTACGTAAACGCTGCTTTTTCTCACGACCTTTCGCCGTTTTACCCGCACCACGTTGTTTACGCTCTGAGCCAACAATATCAAAGTCAATTTGGCGATCATTTAAGTTAATTGATGCAACTTTCACTTTGACGGTATCGCCAAGGCGATAAACAACACCAGAGCTATCACCCACCAGACGCTGACCAATTGGATCATACTGGTAGTAATCGTTCGCAAGGTTTGAAATGTGTACCAAGCCATCAATGTTCAGCTCGTTTAAACGAACAAAGAAACCAAAGCCCGTCACATTGGCAATCACGCCTTCAAATGCATCACCTAAGTGATCTTGCATATATTCACATTTTAGCCAATCTGACACATCACGGGTTGCATCATCAGCACGACGCTCGGTCATCGAACATTGCTCACCTAATGCATCTATTTCATCAAATGAGTAATGGAAGCCACCTGTTGCAGTACTGCGACCAGTATTACCTGCTTGCTTAGCAATTAAGTATTTAATCGCACGGTGCAAGGTTAAATCTGGGTAACGACGAATTGGCGAAGTAAAGTGCGCGTATTCAGTCAATGCCAAACCAAAGTGACCAATATTGTCACCTTGATAAACTGCCTGCTTCATTGAGCGTAGCAGCATGGTTTGAATTAATTCACGATCATTACGCTCTTGGATTGCATGCGCAAGCTCTGCGTAATCTTTTGGTGTTGGCTCTAAACCACCACCAAGTTGTAAGCTTAGCTCACCAAGGAAATCACGGAAGCCCTGTAAGCGCTCTTCTCCTGGCGTATCGTGAACACGGTACAACGCTGGCTCTTTAGCACTTTCAACAAAACGTGCTGAAGCGATGTTCGCTAAAATCATACATTCTTCGATGATCTTGTGAGCATCGTTACGCACAGCTGGCACGATACGATCGATCTTACGATCAGCATTGAAAATGAACTGGGTTTCTACCGTTTCAAATTCAATCGCACCACGCTCTTCACGCGCTGATTTCAGCACTTTATACATGCTGTACAGCTCTTCTAGGTGCGGCACTAATGGCTCATAACGAGCACGTAGCTCTTCATCACCGTCCAACATTTTACTTACTTTGGTGTAAGTTAAACGGGCATGTGAATTCATTACCGCTTCGTAGTGCTTGTAGCCTGTTAGCTCACCGGTTTCTGAAATGTTCATTTCACACACCATACACAAGCGATCCACTTGTGGGTTCAATGAACATAAACCGTTAGATAGCACTTCAGGCAACATTGGGATCACTTGCGATGGGAAGTAAACCGAGTTACCACGTTTCACCGCTTCATTATCTAGTGCTGATTTTGGACGAACGTAGTAGCTCACATCAGCAATCGCAACCCATAAACGCCAGCCGCCATCGGTGTTACGCTCACAGTAAACCGCATCATCAAAGTCACGTGCATCTTCACCATCAATGGTTACTAATGGTAATTGACGTAAATCAACACGGTCTTGTTTCGCTTCCTCTGGCACTTCTTCGGTCAGATTCTTAATTTCTTTTTCAACTTCTGACGGCCACTCATGAGGAATATCATGGGTACGCAATGCGATATCAATCTCCATACCCGGTGCCATGTTTTCACCCAGTACTTCAACGATGCTACCTACTGCATTATGTTGACGTGTTGCACGCTGATTGATCTCAACCACCACTACATTACCCATACGTGCGCCTAAACGGCCATCTTTCGGGATAATGATATCTTGCGCAATACGAGAATCATCAGGCACAACATAGCCCATGCCGTCTTCTAAGAAGTAACGACCAACAATTTGTGCTTTGGTTTCTTGCAGCACTCGCACTACACGTGCTTCTTTACGACCGCGCTTATCTTCGCCTGCCGCTTGCGCCAAAATGTAATCGCCATGCAATACACTGCGCATTTGGTGATTAGGTAATAACAAATCGTCATCTTTACCTAATGAACCTTCTGGACGTAAAAAGCCAAAACCTTCACGGTAGTCAATCACGTAACCTTTAATCAAATCAAGACGCTCCGGCAATGCATAACATTGACGACGCGTATAAATTAATTGGCCATCACGCTCCATCGCACGTAAGCGACGGCGTAAGCCTTCATAGTGGTCATCGCCTTCTAGCTTAAGCTCAGCAAACAACTGGTCACGACTCACCGGGGTACTAAAACCACGAATCACTTCTAGTAAGTGTTCACGGCTTGGGATCGGGTTTTCATAATTAGATGCTTCGCGATCGCGAAAAGGGTCGACCGGTAAATCGGTAGTACCTTTAGACATAAATTTTTCCTGTAGGCCAAGCTATACCTGAAGTATATCTGGCTCTTAGGTGATCAGACGGGAACAGCCCTAATAACATTGCTGTTCCACTAAATTTTGGGAGGAATAAACAAACTGAATATATACCAAGTGATCAACTATCACTGGTTAGAGCTATTTAACAAATCCAGCAAAGGGGCGTTATCTTCTACCAAACTTAACAAAGTATGATTATCTAACTCGGCTAAAAATGCTTCTCGTGCATTTGCCAATATGCCCTTTAATCGACAAGCGGGTGTTATATGACAAAAGTCAGCACTGCAATTAACAATTTGTAATGGCTCGATAGCGCGCACAACATCACCAACAATGATCGTACTTGCAGGCATACCTAAACGAATACCACCATTCTTTCCGCGTACCGTTTCAACATAGCCTAACTGACCTAATTTATTGATAATTTTAACCATATGGTTACGTGACACATTATACGTTTCAGTCACTTTTGTGATACTTGCTAATTCGCCTTCAGGCAAAGATGCAAGATATATCAAGGCGCGTAGGCCATAATCGGTAAAACTGGTTAACTGCACAATCGTCCCTCCTGCTGTTATTTTAATCTTCTTATTGACTAAAAGATACAGATCAGATACAACTTATAACATATATTATAAATACATGTTTAAGGAAGCGCTCATGCTTAATCAAAAAACGATCGATATTGTTAAAGCGACTGCCCCTGTCATTGCAAAAGCAGGCCCTGTGGTAACACAGCATTTTTATCAACGTATGTTTAGCCACAATCCTGAGCTAAAAGATGTTTTTAACATGAGCCACCAGCAAAATCGAGAAAACAACGGCCCTTCTAGTCAGCAAGAAGCACTGTTTAATGCGGTATGTGCTTACGCAAATAACATCGACAACCTTGCAGTATTACTACCAGCCGTTGAAAAAATTGCCCATAAGCACACCAGTTTTTTAATCACGGCTGAGCAATACAACATTGTCGGCACTCACCTACTTGCAACTATTGATGAACTATTATCGCCAGGACAAGAAGTGCTTGATGCGTGGGCGGAAGCTTATGGTGTGTTAGCCAATATATTTATTAGCCGCGAAGAAGAGATCTACCAAGAAAATGAGAATAAAGATGGTGGATGGCGTGGTACTCGTGAGTTTATCGTTACCAACAAACAACAAGACAGCCAATTCATTACCAGCTTTACTTTCAAACCCGTTGATGGCGGTAAAGTTGCAAACTACAAACCAGGACAATATCTAGGTATTTACCTCAATGCTGACGAGTTAGAAAACCAAGAAATTCGTCAATACAGCTTATCTTCAGCACCGCAAGACGATCAGTACCGTATTTCAGTTAAACGTGAAGTCCAAGGTAAGGTCTCTAACTACCTACATGATCACATTAATATTGGCGATAAAGTCATGCTGGCAGCACCAGCTGGTGACTTCTTTTTGGAGGTTGATGCTAAAACACCTGTCACCTTACTCTCAGCAGGTGTCGGCTTAACACCAACTCTTTCAATGCTTGAATCATTAACCGAACATCAAGCGTCAGTTAACTGGCTACATGCTACTGAAAATGGCGTGCAGCATGCTTACAAAAAACAGGTTAAAGCACTAGCAGAAAAACATGCTCACATCCAAGATCTGACTTGGTATAACGCACCGCTTGATACTGATCTTCCTGCTGAAGATTATGATTACCAAGGACTCATGGATCTTAGCAAAGTGGCTACACAACTTGCTGATGATAAGATGCAATTCTATTTCTGTGGTCCTGTTGGCTTCATGCAAAGCATCGCCAAGCAACTACTAGCATTAGGCGTTAGTGAAGATCGAATTCACTACGAATGCTTTGGTCCTCATAAGATTTTGTAATTCACCTTAAGAGCTTCTTAAGTCAAACAAAAAAGCACAGCTTATGCTGTGCTTTTTACTATCTTGAACAATTGAAACCATACTTACCATAGTGTCGATCGCTGCTTGGCTCGCGCAATAATATTCTCTGGCATTCTTTGCTCTAATCGATGGCGTAAGTTTTTAAGCTGACGATACAAAGATTGGTTATCCGTTGTGGTTTGATACAACCAGCGATAGGCATCTTCATAATCCAATGGGCTACCATGATCTGATACCAATAGCTCAGCTAATTGCAATCGAGCCTTAATATTACCCAGTGCTGCCGCCTCTCGCAGGTAGGGAATCGCACGCTCTCTATCTTGCTGTAGTAAAATACCACGAGAGTAATAACGTCCTAACTGCTCCAAGGCAACTGGCGATCCTTGCTGTGCTGCCTCACGCATGTAATACAAGCCTTGTTCAATGTCTTTCGGGACACAAACGCCCCACGCTAACATATCACCATATAAAAACTGATAAGACGGTGATTCAACCCGCTCAGCTCGGGCCTTAATATCTTGTACTAATTGGCAGTCATCTGCTTTTACCTTTTGCAGATGTTGATTAGTTGCAAATAACTTGATGAGTTCGTCATCGGTATAAACAGGTACAGCATCACCCACATCATTTAATGCATAAGCTGAAGGCAGCAATAAATGGCTGACCAAAAGCAATATTGGAAGCTTCGTCATTATCATGATCTCAGGTTAAGGAATAATTCTTTATCGACGTATCATCAAAAGACTTTAGCTAACTTCGTTCTTGCCGTGATGATCTTGCTCCCATAATTCCAGCATTATGCTTCATCTGTGCAACAGGCATAAAAAAACCAGCTCGAAAGCTGGTTTTTATCAAATTCACATCAGCGATTATTCACCGTATGGGTGAACCTTGATGATTGTCTCGTTACGGTCAGGACCTGTAGAGATAATATCGATTGGCACACCAGTTAGCTCTTCGATACGAGCGATGTAATCTAGTGCTGCTTGTGGAAGCTCTTCTAGTGATTTAACACCGAAAGTCTTCTCGCTCCAGCCTGGCATTGTTTCATAAACAAGCTCTAGACCTTCGTACTCGTCAGCTGCCATTGGAGATACTTCTAGGATCTCGCCAGTCTTAGTCTTGTACGCAGTACAGATTTTTAGCTCTTCTAGACCATCTAGTACGTCTAGCTTAGTTAGACAGAAACCAGAGATAGAGTTGATTTGTACCGCACGACGCATAGCAACAGCATCGAACCAACCAGTACGACGTAGACGACCAGTTGTTGCACCAAACTCGTGTACAACAGTACCTAGGTGCTTACCTACTGGATCTTGCTTGTCTAGACCATCGTATAGCTCAGTTGGGAAAGGACCTGCACCAACACGAGTACAGTAAGCTTTCGCAATACCTAGAATGTAACCTAGGTGACGAGGACCAAAACCAGAACCTGCAGCAACACCACCAGCAGTTGTGTTAGAAGAAGTTACGTACGGGTAAGTACCGTGGTCGATATCAAGCAGTGTACCTTGTGCACCTTCGAACATGATCTTGTCGCCACGTAGACGTGCGTCATCAAGTTCTTTAGTTACGTCGATAACCATTGAAGTTAGGATATCAGCTTGTGCCATCACACCTTCAAGTACAGCTTCGTAGCTTACAGGCTCAGCATTGTAGTAGTGCTCAAGTTGGAAGTTGTGGTAAGCCATCACTTCTTTAAGCTTCTCTGCAAACGCTTCTTTATTGAAAAGATCGCCAACGCGAAGACCGCGACGTGCAACTTTATCTTCGTATGCAGGACCGATACCACGACCAGTTGTACCGATAGCTTTTTTACCACGAGCTGCTTCACGCGCTTGGTCAAGAGCAATGTGGTAAGGAAGAATAAGTGGACAAGCTTCTGACAGGAATAGACGCTCACGAACAGGGATACCACGCTCTTCTAGTGGACCCATTTCTTTCATAAGTGCATCAGGAGAAAGCACAACACCGTTACCGATGATGCATTTAACATTGTCTCGTAGGATACCTGATGGGATCAGGTGAAGAACAGTTTTCTCACCGTCAATAACTAGGGTGTGACCAGCATTGTGACCGCCTTGGTAGCGAACCACATATTTTGCATCTTCGGTCAGTAGGTCAACGATTTTACCTTTACCTTCGTCACCCCATTGGGTGCCAAGAACGACTACATTATTTGCCATCTTTCTTCATCTATCAGTAGTTAAAAAGGGATTCTAGCACCTTAACATTCACCTTGCAGTCATTTTTTAGCCATATGGAACATTTCTGCAAGCTAACTGTCACGATTGTGTGCTTATGTATTTTACATCTGTCTATACATCATATACGCAATAACAGTTCCTGCAACGACTAAACAGCCGCCAATACGTCGCAAAGTATTATCATTTTGTTGGCTTAACTGGCTAACCATTTCTCGCCATCCGCGAGGTGCCAATAATGGACCAAGCCCTTCAACCACCAACACAAGCCCTAATGCCATCCAAATTGTGTTCGACATGCTCTTTTTATCCCATAAAAAAAGACAAGGCCGAAACCTTGTCTTTACAATCACTTATATCAGTTCTGATACGTTAGTTTGCTTTAAGCTCTGAATGATTCATGTACTTAAAGAATTCATTGTTAGGATCAACAACTAATACATCGTTCTTCGAATTGAAACTCTTCTCGTAAGCTTTTAGTGAACGCCAGAAGCTGTAGAACTCTGGGTTTTGACTATAAGCTTTAGCGTAAATCTCAGCCGCTTTCGCATCCGCGTCACCACGGATAACCTGCGCTTTACGCTTCGCTTCAGAAAGAATTGTTGCCACTTCTAACTCTGAACGTGCACGTAATTCTTCAGCACGTTGACGACCTTGGGAGCGGTAACTACGCGCAACTGATTCACGCTCTGCACGCATACGGCGGTAGATAGACTCACTGATCTCATCCGGCAAGTTGATTTTCTTAATACGGAAATCAACCACTTCAATACCTAAATCTTTCGCGCTATCGCGAGTTTCATTAAGTACGTCTTCCATGATTTGATCACGTTGACCTTCAACTTCTTTAACAAGTACTACGCCTTCAATCACATCTAATGCAGCTTGAGCTGCTTTAGTTTGTGCAACGTCAGACTTATCTTTCGCTGCACTCGCACCGCTATCTTTACCAGAAACGATCTGCTTAATTTCTTTCGCACCGATTTCAGCACGTAGGCTATCAACAACTTTACGCTTTAATAGCGTTTCAGCAGTCGATGTATTACCACCACCTGTTGCCAGGTAGTACTTGCCAAAATCTTTGATACGCCATTTAACATAGGTATCAATGATTACGTCTTTTTTCTCAGCAGTTAAGAAACGGTCAGCTTGATCATCCATGGTTTGGATACGTGCATCAAGATCGTGTACACGGTCAAACACAGGCACCTTAAAGTGCAAACCTGGCTCGTAAATTCGGGCAACTTCAGTATTGTTATCTTTTAAGATACGACCGAAACGCACCACGATACCACGCTCGCCTTCCTTCACCACAAACATTGACATCAATAATAGAGCAATAAAAATCACTACTACTGGGATCATTAACTTACGCATAATTAATATCTCCCTTGACGGCCAGTTTCAGCTCGTGGAGCTGGTGCGACTGGAGCTGGAGTTTCCACTTTTTCTAACTCAATACCATCTAATCGGTCTGAACTACCTTGCTGCTTCACCGCTTGGTTAGACTGACTCATCAGCTTATCCAATGGGATATACATCATGTTGTTACTATCGCCCGATTTAGTATCGATCAATACTTTACTTGTGTTGCTGTAAACGCGTTCCATCGTATCTAGGTATAAACGCTCACGTGTTACGTCTTTAGCTGCTAGGTATTGAGGTAGCAACTTATCAAACTGTGCTACGTCACCCAGTGCGCCATTAACCACGCGCTCAGAATAACCTTCCGCTTCGTTCTTCAGACGCTCAGCACGACCCGTTGCTTTTGGCAAAATGTCGTTACTGTAGGCTTCTGCTTCACGAACGAAACGCTCTTCATCTTCTCGCGCTGCAATCGCATCATCGAATGCATCTTTCACCGCTTCTGGCGGACGAGCAGACTGGAAGTTCACATCAACAACACGGATACCCATGTCGTATTTTGCAATGATTTTATCAATCGCCGTTTGAGTATTCGCACGGATTGTTTGACGACCCGTCGTCAATGCCTGATCCATGGTTGAATCACCAATAACAGCACGTAATGCTGAATCTGTTGCTTGACGCAAACTGTCATCAGCATTTGTCACGCTAAACAGGTATTTTTCTGCATTATCAACGCGGTACTGAACATCCATTTCAACTTTCAATACGTTTTCGTCTTTCGTTAACATCAAGCCTGATGCACGAAGAGAACGAATCGCCTGAACGTTGACAGGAATAACTTCGTCGATAAAGGTTGGTTTCCAGTTCAGACCCGGTTGAACCTCTTTCTCTACTTTACCGAAACGTAACACAACACCTTGTTCTGCTTCGCCGATAGTATAGAAACCAGAAAAACCCCAAACTGCCGCTGCTAAAACAGCTACAGCTCCCAAGCCAACAGCACTACCGCTGCCACTCGGTCCTTTTTTATTTCCAAACACACCACCGACTTTACGACTTAGTTTTGAAAAAACTTCATCGAGATCAGGTGGTCCTTGTTCACGTCCACCGCGATTGTTATTACCCCAAGGGTCTTTATCATCACGGCCGCCGTTGTTTCCAGGCTCATTCCACGCCATTATAGAACTCCATCAATATGATATGACGACAGTTTTTATTACTCTAGCAATCCATTAAGCAACGATAAAGTCATCTAACGAAGTACTTTCTCTTTTTTGTAACCGAGACCATTCCGCCAAGGGTAAACGAATATCAATCATCAGATAGCCATCTGATTCATACTCTTCTCGCAAAATGCATCCAAGCTGATAAAACTTACTGCGAATACGACCAATCATCTCAGGTGGAATACGCAAAGTATGCGCCACCATAGTACCTGATAGACGCTCGGTTAATGCTTGGAATAACAAGTCGATGCCTTGTCCTTCCATGGCTGAAACCCAAACACGACGAGGAACACCTTCATCATCTCGTTCAATTCGCGGTTCAGCGTGCTCTAAGTTATCAATCTTATTCATGACAACCAGCGCTGGCACTTCACCTGCGTCGATTTCTTCTAATACCGTTTCTACCGCTTCAATGTTTTCACGGAAGCGATCATCACTCGCATCAACCACATGAAGCAACAGATCCGCTTCTTGTGTTTCTTTTAGGGTAGCTTTAAATGCTGCCACTAGATCATGAGGAAGATGTCGAATAAAGCCCACAGTATCTGCCAAAATAGCAGTACCCACATCTGCGACTTCAATTTTACGTAGTGTTGGATCTAGGGTTGCAAACAGTTGATCGGCGGCGTAAACCCCCGCATCGGTGATCCGATTGAAGAGTGTTGATTTACCTGCGTTGGTATATCCCACTAATGAGATCGTTGGAATTTCTGCACGATTACGTGCTCGTCTTCCCTGATCACGCTGTTTAGCCACTTTCTCTAAACGACGTAGAATTGTTTTAATTCGTTCTCGCAATAAACGTCTATCTGTTTCTAGCTGCGTTTCACCAGGTCCACGCAAACCAATACCACCCTTTTGTCTCTCAAGGTGAGTCCAACCACGAATCAATCGGGTTGAGATATGACGTAACTGTGCTAACTCAACTTGCAACTTACCTTCATGGGTACGTGCACGTTGGGCAAAAATATCTAAGATCAAACCTGTTCTATCAAGTACACGACATTGGCAGATTTGCTCCAAGTTACGCTCTTGAGCGGGAGACAAGGAGTGATTAAAGATAACGATGTCAGCTTCCGCTGTTCTTACCGCGTCGGCAATTTCCTGCGCTTTACCTTCACCCACATAATATTTAGGGTGCGGAGTCTTACGGCTACCTGTTACAACATGTAGTGTATTGACTCCAGCCGAGGAGACCAGCATTTCAAACTCGCTGAGATCTTCCCATTCCCCTTCTTGTGTGAAGTTAATATGGACAAGAATCGCCTGTTCACCTGCTTCATAACGGTCAAACAAGCAATTAACTCCTTATGGAAGAATTTTATTCTTCAGTTTTTTCTGGTCGCTCAGCGCCTGCTGGGCGATCACCTGCATGGTGGTGATTCACTGGACGAGCAGGAACCACTGTAGAAATCGCATGCTTATAAACCATTTGGTTCACGGTGTTTTTAAGTAGAATCACAAACTGATCAAAAGACTCAATTTGGCCCTGTAGTTTGATACCGTTTACCAAGTAAATTGAGACCGGAATTCGTTCACGACGCAGCGCATTTAAAAACGGGTCTTGCAGAGATTGCCCCTTAGCCATTATTTCTTTTCCTTATTTGTTTGTAGTTGTATTAGCAACGAACAAAAACTAAAAATACGCAAAGCAGTTCAGAGTATACACGTTAATTAAACATCACATCTAACTGAGTTTGTGACTGTTTGTAACGCGGAATCCACATCACTACTATCCAACCAGGTCAAATCTTTCCAACCGCGAAGCCAGGTGATTTGACGCTTTGCCAATTGACGGGTAGCACAGATACCACGGAACACCGCTTCATCTAAGTCATAATTCCCGTCCAAATATTCCCACATCTGGCGATAACCAACACAGCGGATAGAAGGAAGTTCTAGGTGAAGATCACCACGCTCGTGCAAAGCACGCACTTCCTGCTCAAAACCTGCCTCGATCATCTTATTAAACCTAAGTTCAATGCGCTGATGCAGTACAGCCCTGTCCATGGGAGCTATTGCAAATTGGTGAACCTTGTAAGGTAAAGATTCACCTTGAGTTTTTGTTAACTCAGTTAAAGTTTTACCCGAAATACGGAAAACTTCCAATGCACGAGACAATCGCTGAGGATCATTTGGATGAATTCTTGCGCCAGCAACAGGATCAATCCTTACTAATTCATCATGTAATGCTTGCCATCCAAACTCAGCCGCATCTCGTTCAATGCCTGCGCGAACCTCAAGATCTGCTGCAGGTAAAGGCGATAAACCTTCCAATAAAGCCTTGTAGTACAACATAGTACCACCAACTAATAAAGGAATTCGCCCTGCTGCAACTATATCAGCCATTTCTTTCAGTGCATCAGCACGGAAGTCTGCAGCCGAATAACTTTGCGCTGGATCACGAATATCGATCAAACGGTGCGGTGCTAATGCAAGTTCATGCGCATCAGGCTTTGCTGTACCGATATCCATCCCTTTGTAAATAAGGGCAGAATCAACACTTATCAACTCAACTGGCAGCTCTTCTCGTAAACGGATCGCAAGATCCGTTTTGCCAGATGCTGTTGGTCCCATTAAAAAAATGGCTTGAGGTTGTGGCTTGGTCATATTATTTAAATGCTTCTATTGCTGCTTGCATGTCTACTGGTCGAAGTAATTGGCTTTGATGATCCACCAATAGCTCTCCCCATAGTTGCTCTAATTCAGAGACTAGCTGAATGGCTTGCGACAAACTGTAATTTGCCACAGGACTAATGCATTGTTCAGCTAACCAATTTAATAACTTGTCCCACCCTTGGGCTTCTTGATCTTCACTGACCGCAAGCAGGTAGGTTAACAAATTTGGGATCAACTGTTGAAGGTTTTGCTGCCTTAACGGCATACAAACTGACATGATTATAATGCCATTTTTTCCTTTTGCTTTCAGTTGAATGCCGAGTTGTTTAAGTAACGTAGCATGTTGCTCGGCACATGCAATTAAATCGCCCTCAACGGGAACGGATAATGGGATCAACAGAGGCTGTGGTTTTAACCCTTCCGTCTGCGCTAAACGAAATTGGCCTATATAACGCAAATACTCTGCTTTATCTAACGAAAGTAATACCACTTGTGGATCTTGATGCATCAATAAATAACGCTCATCCACCAAGCACAATGCTTTGCCTAACCCTGTCGCTTTACCGCCAAGGGCATTTTGCTTCACCGATACAACAGGCTGTGGAGCTGTGGCTTGCCACTCACGGCGCGGCTCTGCAACACGTGATTCCGAAGGTCGAACTTCAGGTGTCACCTGTTGTGTTTCCGCTGGCGCTTCAGTTTCTAATAACTGTTGATAAGCTTTAATCTCTGCAGGCGTCGGCCCTTCAGGTTGCACAGGGCGTGATGGAGATGCTGATTTAGCTTGGCTTGTAGCTGCATAGCTTCGACTTTCATAATTGCCACTACGTGATTCACTCGCGTTATGTTCATAACTTTGATGCTCACGAGGATCTCGTTGTGATGGCTGATAAGGTGTTGAATGAGAAGCGCCATTAGATTGAGATCGCCCAACAACACTTGCCGTAGCCACTGCAGATGATTCCTTACCTATATCATAGTCATTAGCATAGGAAGCTTGTGATGACACGTCGCTTTGCCACTGTGCTGCTGGTAACTTATTAGGATAATCCGGCGTTGCATCAATTGCTTGTGCTACACGCTGTGTGACTTGCGATAACGGCTCAATCACCACGCCATCTTCATCCACCTCTATACTTTGCGCACTCGCGCGAGTAGGTGATTGATAATGGTGTTGATCTTCTTCTAACGCGCCTTGTTGAAGCGCACTTTGCAAAGCTTGGTAGATAAAATCATGCACCAAACGGGCTTGATGAAAACGAACTTCGTGTTTAGCAGGATGCACATTGACATCCACTTGATGCGGATCGACATCAATATAAAGCACGTATGCCGCATATTGATCGGCACGTAAGCTCGATTCATACGCCTGACGGATCGCATGGTTGATCAGCTTATCTTTCATCATCCGCCCATTCACATAACAATATTGAATATCGTTTTGTGCACGCGCACCTTGCGAGCTACATACCCAACCTGAGAGTTTTAAATCTCCGTGAGCTAACTCCACCACCAAAGCATGTTGTAAAAAGCCAGAGCCACAAGCGGTGGCTAAACGACGCTCTTTTTGAATATCGGTTTGTGCTGCGCGATATTGGCGAATGATCTTACCGTTATGACGCAACGTGATAGCAACATCAAAACGGCTTAATGCGATACGTTTGATCAATTCATCAATATGATTAAATTCGGTTTTTTCTGTTCTTAAAAACTTACGGCGAGCTGGCGTATTGAAGAAAAGATCGAGAACTTCTAGGGTTGTCCCTACCGGATGGGCCGCAGGTTTTAACTGCACTTCCATGTCTCGCCCTTCAGCATAGGCTGACCACGCTTCTTCTTGCGCTTCGGTACGTGAAGTTAACGTTAAACGAGAAACGGAGCTGATACTGGCAAGCGCTTCACCACGAAAGCCTAAGCTTACGATCGCTTCCAGATCATCAAGGGTAGTAATTTTAGAAGTGGCGTGACGGCTAAGGGCCAGACTGAGTTCGTCTTTAGGGATCCCTTTTCCATTATCGCGAATACGAATAAAGTGGCTGCCCCCCTTTTCGATATCAATATCGATCCGAGTTGCACAAGCATCTAAACTGTTTTCAACAAGCTCTTTGACTACAGAAGCTGGGCGTTCAACAACTTCACCCGCTGCAATCTGGTTAGCCAGCCGAGCGGGTAAAATCTGAATCGGCATAATTAACTTCTTGGAATGATTAGCGTCTGTCCTACAGCTAGTTTATCAGAACGTAGCTTATTCGTAGCACGAATAGTTGCAACTGATACACCATATTTATCCGCAATCTTACTCAAAAACTCACCACGCTGAACCTTATGGTGCACATATTTCGGTGCTGGTACTGCGATTTTCAGTTTCTGCCCAAGCATGACATTATCTGATTTTAGGCGGTTAAGTTGGCGGATACTGCTCATGGTAACACCATATTTTTGAGCAATCTTACCTAAATACTCACCGCGAACCACTTTATGCACAATAACTTTTGTCGAAGCCGATGACTTCGTACTTGATGTCGATTTTGCAGCCGTTGACGAGGTAGTCGCCTTAACAGGCGCCGAAGACGACGCCGTTTTAATGTTACTTGGAATAATCAACACTTGACCAATATTCACTGAATCTGACTTCAGGTTATTCGCCGCCTTGATTGATGCCATCGATACCCCATATTTCTGCGCAATCCCACTCAGTGATTGACCTGAGGTCACCTTGTGTTTACTGCCTCGACCTTTTAGGCGTGACGCAAACAATGTGCCTTCCGGTGGATTCGCTTCAAAATACTGTAGTACGCCTTTGTACACGGCATTCGCTAATTGGTTTTGGTGAGACGCGGTATTTAGTAAGCGCTCTTCCGTTGGGTTAGTAATAAAGCCCGTTTCAACCAATAGCGATGGAATATCCGGTGACTTTAAAACAGCCAAACTTGCGTACTGTGGTGATGTTTTATGTAGACGTGCCACTTTTCGTAATTCACGAAGCACACGGCTAGCCACATCGTAACCTTCCTTTTGCGAGTAGCTAAACTGCAAATCAAGCACTGCACGACCAAGATACTTATCTTTGGTGTTGTTAGACAATACATCACCACCACCAAGTAGCTCTGATTGTTTCTCGCTTTGCTCTAACCAACGACCGATTTCAGTATTCGCACGACGTGTATTTAATACCCATACAGATGCACCACGAGGTTGCGGTTTCGTAAAGCCATCAGCGTGAATAGAAACTAAAAGTAGGGCTTTATTCTTACGCGCAATTTCAGAACGCTTACCTAGCGGAACAAAGTAATCGCCGCGACGCGTTAATACCGCACGCATACCTGTTGTGGCATTAATTTTAGCAGCCAACTTTTTAGCTACCGCTAATGTCACATTCTTTTCGTATTTACGTGTTGGACCAATAGAACCAGGATCATCACCACCGTGACCAGCATCGACAGCAACCACGATATCTGCAGTTCCTGATGGCATTTTCGCTAAGTTATTGGCGGTCGCTTGCTCTTCTGCTTTCTCTTCTTTAGCGCCGACAGTTTTCGCACTACCATTTGGAATGTCTAAAACCAGACGGTACCCGTAGTTGCCTGTTGGCGACAAAGAAAAGATTTTCGGCGTTACACCACGCTTAATTTCAAAAACCAGTCGTGTAGCCCCTTTTTCAGGCGCAGTACTTTTACGAACTTTGGTTAAAATATCGCTTTTATTAACGGTAATAGGCAGTTTAGTTTTAATTGAGGTGTCTTTTAAATCCACCACTAAACGAGAAGGCCCCGCTAACGAGAAATGAGAATAATCCGCCTTGCTTTGCAGATCTAACACAACACGTGTTTCATCTGGTGCTGGTAAAATTCTCACTCCCTTTAGTTCATTTGCAAAAACGGAGGTTGAACTAACTAACCCTGCTCCTACGACAAGGAGCTTTAAATACGTCCGTAACGCCATCCTAATTAACTCAACTTCAAATGATTGATCAATGTTGCGCCGTATTCCGTCTTAGCGCGGATCAATACTTTCCTCTGCTCACCGTGATAACACATTTCTAATTCAAGATCAGGTTGAGGTAATAACCCTTCCCCTTTTTCAGGCCACTCCACTAAGCAAATAGCATCATGGGTGAAATAATCACGAATTCCCATAAATTCTAATTCTTCAGGATCTGCAAGGCGATACAAATCAAAATGATACACTTGCCAAGGAGCAAGATCATAAGGTTCAACTAGAGTATAGGTTGGACTCTTAACATTACCTTGATGACCTAACGCACGAATGAAACCACGACTAAATGTGGTTTTGCCTGCGCCCAGATCGCCATGAAGATAAATCGTTGTTTGTTGCGTACAGGCTTTAGCCAGCTTAAGGCCAAAATCTACAGTTGCCTGCTCATCAGCAAGAAAAGTTTCAAATGTTTGCATGGTTTTTATCTTGGATTGATTAGTTGACGAATAAACGGAAATAAATCGGATGCCAGCATACCACGCTCTCCGCTTTGCGCACACAAATCTGCAG
The DNA here is from genome assembly GCF_030685535.1 of Photobacterium leiognathi. NCBI lineage: Bacteria > Pseudomonadati > Pseudomonadota > Gammaproteobacteria > Vibrionales > Vibrionaceae > Photobacterium > Photobacterium leiognathi. The sequence continues at coordinate 2,986,058 of NZ_CP131601.1, forward strand.
CTTGAGCATGGATCCATACACCAGCATAGGCAGCTTCAACCAAGCTTAACCCTTGACCAAGCAAGGCACCTATAATACCTGATAATACGTCTCCCATCCCGCCTGTCGCCATACCTGGGTTACCGCTCGTGCATACCCACAATGTTTCACCATCGTAGATCAATGTGCCAGCCCCTTTTAGCACCACCACGCCACCGTAGTTTTGTTGCAATTGCTTGATCGCAGAAAAGCGATCCGCTTCGATATCCGCAACAGACACATTCAATAACCGCGCCGCTTCGCCAGGATGAGGCGTAATAATGCGATTCACTTTAAAATCTGGCGTACTTGCCAATAAGTTAATCCCATCCGCATCAACCACACAGGGCTTATCGGTATGATGACAACTAGCAAACAAAGCTTTGCTCCATGGCGACGTGCCAAGTCCAGGCCCCAACACTAAAACATCAGCCCAAGCCAATCTGTCACAGACTTCATTTGACTCTTCTTGCCAACCTACCGCCATTATCTCAGGTCTGGCAGTGACAATTGACAATACATTGTCAGGTTGTGTCACAACAGCCGTAAGCCCGGCACCAGTACGGGCACAAGCCTCCGCACATAGTCTTATAGCCCCCGCCATACCATGAGATCCCCCCACACATAACACGCGCCCATAAGAGCCTTTATGTCCAACACGTGAGCGAATGGGTAATAACGGAAGTAACATATCAGCGGTAACACGCAATGCAGATGGAGAGGTTATTTGAGATAAATTTTCACCGACATCGAGAGATGAAAAATAACGCTCACCACAATATTGTGCGGCTTGCCCTGTTACCAATCCCTGTTTAAAACCGATAAACGACAATGTTTGTGAAGCCTTAATCACCTTTCCTAACACTGCCCCTGTATCAGAACACAAGCCTGATGGTACATCGACAGCAATAATAGGTGTTTTTTGCTGGTTAATCCAAATGATACGTTCAGCAATATCTAAACGAGGCGCGCCGTGAATACCAATGCCGAGTAAGGCATCGATGATTAAATCATACTGTTCAATGGGCGGCTCTTTAATCGTATTGCCGCCAGTAGCAAGCCAGCGCTGTCGAGCCTTCGTCGCATCAGATGATAAACGCTCAACCGTTTCCATCTCCCAAACAGTAACGTCTAGTCCTGCTTGCTGTGCTATTCGCGCAACGACATAACCATCACCGCCATTATTTCCTTTACCACAGCACACCAATAGCGCTGAGCATTGAGGATACAACGAACCAATAAGCTCAAAAACAGCTTGTCCTGCTGATTCCATTAACTGGTACAAAGTGATCGCATGTTGCGTAGCTAGCTGTTTTTCACCCTGTTTAACTTGCTCTGAAAGATACAAAGCTTGAGGAATAGAATTGATAATCTTCATGGATAATGACCTTTTCAACCTAGCAGCAACTATACTGAACCCAAAATAAGAATAGTTAATTTTATTTCTCTAATTCCTTCACTTCTGAGGTAACTCTCCCATTCTCCTGTCGTAGATCTCCCTATGATCCCAACAGGAATATGCTAGAATGCGCCCCCTTTCATTTAGCGCAATACAGAGCTCAGTTATGACTATCGATTATCAACAGCTTGCTGATCAAATCAAAACTTGGGGACAAGAGCTTGGCTTTCAGCAAGTCGGCATCAGCGATATTGATTTGTCACAACACGAAGCAGAGCTACAGCGCTGGATCGATGCTGGTTATCACGGTGAAATGGATTGGATGGCACGCCATGGCATGATGCGTGCGCGCCCTGCAGAACTGTTACCGGGAACCATCCGCGTGATCAGTGTGAGAATGAATTACCTTCCACCTGATGCTGGTTTCGCTCAAACCTTAAAGCAACCACACAAGGCCTATATTAGTCGATATTCATTAGGTCGTGATTACCACAAATTGATCCGCAACCGCCTAAAACAACTAGGCCAACGTATCGAACAAGTGGTTGGTCAATTTGGCTGTCGCCCGTTTGTTGATTCAGCGCCAATATTAGAACGTCCTTTAGCGCAAAAAGCGGGACTAGGGTGGACAGGGAAACACTCACTGATCTTAAACGAGCAAGCAGGTTCATGGTTCTTCTTAGGCGAGTTATTGGTAGATATTCCGCTGCCTGTTGATATTCCAACCGAAGAGCAATGCGGTAAATGCGTAGCTTGTATCACCAGTTGTCCAACCGGAGCGATTGTCGAAGAAGGGGTCATCGATTCACGTCGTTGTATATCATATATCACCATTGAGTTTGATGGCGTGATCCCAGAGCAATATCGCACTGCAATGGGCAATCGTATTTACGGTTGTGATGATTGCCAACTTGTATGCCCTGTTAATCGTCATGGTCAGCTAACCAATGAAGTTGACTACCATTGTCGAGATAGCTTATATCAACAAGATCTGCTTACCTTATATGCATGGGATGAAAAAACCTTCTTAAAAAATACCGAAGGCTCCGCGATCCGCCGTATTGGTCATATTCAATGGTTAAGAAATATCACCATTGCACTTGGTAACGCCCCTTATCAATCAGAGATCATTGAAGCACTTTCAACACGACAAGGTTTAAGTGATTTGCTCGATATTCATATCGAGTGGGCATTAGAGCAACAAGAGCTCAAAAAAGTGCAAAGTGAACTAGAAATATTACCGACAAAAACCAAACGCTTAGTACGGATCATCGAGAAAGGATTACCACGAGATGCATAAGTCACACGGGGGATATGTGGAAAACTTTTAAAGGGAGGTAAATATTATGGGGATAGATAAAGATTAAACACAGGGAGTGGATAACATAATTAAGATAGTTATCCCAAAGATGTATACCGAAGAACAACTGTTGAAAAGTCGGTATAAATATGAAACTTAACCATTTAAAACAAACAGTTATACTGCTAATAAGTCACTGTGAATAATGTTAATTAAACAGTATTCAAATAACATTTCAAAGTTACTAACATATCATCAGCACATCTAATCAACCAACTTACCCACAGAAATAATAGTGTGGATAACTCTGTTAATTCTATTGTGATATAACGGTGAAATACTACGCTAAACTGAGATTAATGAACCAACTCAAAGCGATTTAAGCTAAAAGTTGTACAGCAATGCGGTATCAACATTACTGATTTATAACCATAACTAAGGAAAAGAGCGTACGCCTTTACAGCGTGATAAAACAACATGACATACTTTGTATTTTGCTGAGACAGCAAAACAACCTTATAGAAGGTTGCGATACAAAATAAAAGATGTTGTCGAAGCCGATCGCTTCTAAGTGGGCTTCGTAGTCGGAACTAGAAACACTTGAAGCAGTACACTGATGATATCGGTAATCGAATACCCCAGGAATACTACATTAGGACTATTACTTCACAGCAATAGTTCATCGAACAAGTCGATGATGAACTCAACCTGTTGGTTAAGTATAAAATTGGAGCGACACACGAGGTTCGAACTCGTGACCTCAACCTTGGCAAGGTTGCGCTCTACCAGCTGAGCTAGTGTCGCATAAGCTAGGTCTTTCACCTAACGCTCACCGTTTTCACCGTGAACTATCAAATTGGAGCGACACACGAGGTTCGAACTCGTGACCTCAACCTTGGCAAGGTTGCGCTCTACCAGCTGAGCTAGTGTCGCATAAGCTAGGTCTTTCACCTAACGTTCACCGCTTTCGCCATGAACTATCAAATTGGAGCGACACACGAGGTTCGAACTCGTGACCTCAACCTTGGCAAGGTTGCGCTCTACCAGCTGAGCTAGTGTCGCATAGCTAGGTCTTTCACCTAACGTTCACCGCTTTCGCCATGAACTATCAAATTGGAGCGACACACGAGGTTCGAACTCGTGACCTCAACCTTGGCAAGGTTGCGCTCTACCAGCTGAGCTAGTGTCGCATAAGCTAGGTCTTTCACCTAACGTTCACCGTTTTCACCATGAACTATCAAATTGGAGCGACACACGAGGTTCGAACTCGTGACCTCAACCTTGGCAAGGTTGCGCTCTACCAGCTGAGCTAGTGTCGCATAGCTAGGTCTTTCACCTAACGTTCACCGTTTTCACCATGAACTATCAAATTGGAGCGACACACGAGGTTCGAACTCGTGACCTCAACCTTGGCAAGGTTGCGCTCTACCAGCTGAGCTAGTGTCGCAAGTGGTTGCGGGGGCCGGATTTGAACCAACGACCTTCGGGTTATGAGCCCGACGAGCTACCAAGCTGCTCCACCCCGCGTCCGATTTTTCACCTGTTTTAAGTTGGGTGACAACTATTTTTGTTTACCGCTAACAAGCCATAAACGCAATTTGGAGCGACACACGAGGTTCGAACTCGTGACCTCAACCTTGGCAAGGTTGCGCTCTACCAGCTGAGCTAGTGTCGCAGTGGTTGCGGGGGCCGGATTTGAACCAACGACCTTCGGGTTATGAGCCCGACGAGCTACCAAGCTGCTCCACCCCGCGTCCGATTTTGCACCTATTTTAAGTTGGGTGACAACTATTTTCGTTTACCGCAGAAGCCATGAAACTCAATTTGGAGCGACACACGAGGTTCGAACTCGTGACCTCAACCTTGGCAAGGTTGCGCTCTACCAGCTGAGCTAGTGTCGCAGTGGTTGCGGGGGCCGGATTTGAACCAACGACCTTCGGGTTATGAGCCCGACGAGCTACCAAGCTGCTCCACCCCGCGTCCGATTTTGCACCTGTTTTAAGTTGGGTGACAACTATTTTCATTCACCGCCGTAGCCATGAATTTCAATTTGGAGCGACACACGAGGTTCGAACTCGTGACCTCAACCTTGGCAAGGTTGCGCTCTACCAGCTGAGCTAGTGTCGCAAGTGGTTGCGGGGGCCGGATTTGAACCAACGACCTTCGGGTTATGAGCCCGACGAGCTACCAAGCTGCTCCACCCCGCGTCCGATTTTGCACCTGTTTTAAGTTGGGTGACAACTATTTTCGCTTACCGCTAACAAGCCATAAACGCAATTTGGAGCGACACACGAGGTTCGAACTCGTGACCTCAACCTTGGCAAGGTTGCGCTCTACCAGCTGAGCTAGTGTCGCAGTGGTTGCGGGGGCTGGATTTGAACCAACGACCTTCGGGTTATGAGCCCGACGAGCTACCAAGCTGCTCCACCCCGCGTCCGATTTTGCACCTGTTTTAAGTTGGGTGACAACTATTTTCATTCACCGCCGTAGCCATGAATTGCAATTTGGAGCGACACACGAGGTTCGAACTCGTGACCTCAACCTTGGCAAGGTTGCGCTCTACCAGCTGAGCTAGTGTCGCAGTGGTTGCGGGGGCCGGATTTGAACCAACGACCTTCGGGTTATGAGCCCGACGAGCTACCAAGCTGCTCCACCCCGCGTCCGATTTTTATTGAAAGGAAACAAACACGTTATCTCCTTTCGAGGCTGCGCATTATACGACTAAAATTTACTGATGCAAGGGTTCTGAAGAAAAAAAAGAATTTTCTTTTTCAAGTGCTGATTTAAGCATCAAATTGTAAAAATATTCTCTCGATAGTAGCGTAATTCATCAATTGAGTCGCGAATATCATCTAGCGCTAAGTGGCTGCCCTTTTTACTAAAACCATCTAATAGCTCTGGTTTCCATCGACGGGTTAATTCTTTTAGCGTACTCACATCTAAATAGCGATAATGGAAGTATTGCTCAAGCTCAGGCATGTGCTTATACAAGAAGCGACGATCTTGACCAATACTGTTACCACAGATAGGTGAAACGCCTTTAGGCACCCATTGTTCTAAAAATGCGATGGTTTGCGCTACCGCTTGTTGCTCGGTTACGGTGCTTTTACGAATACGATCAACTAATCCACTATTCGTGTGTGTATTAGTGCACCAGTCATCCATTTTTGCGAGCTCTTCTTCCGATTGATGAATCGCAAGTACTGGCCCTTCAGCTAAAATGTTTAGTTGAGGATCAGTAACAATCGTCGCTATTTCAATGATTTTATGGGTTTCTGGATCTAAACCTGTCATCTCCAGATCGATCCAAATAAGATTCTTATCGCTGATTGTCATTCGATATTGCCTATTTTGTGACTAAACCATGTATGATAATACCGAAAGCTAACCAAACTGAACGATATTCTTGTGGCAAAAAAGAAAAAGCTAACTAAAGGTCAGAGCCGACGCGTTCGCTCAAACCAAAATAAACGCCTAAATCGCGATAAAGATGAAGTCCAATGGGATGAAGCCCTATTGGAAAGTGCGCGTGAGGGGCTCGTGATCACGCGCTTCGGTCAACATGCTGATGTAGAAGATCCCGAAACAGGCATTATTCACCGATGCAACCTTCGTCGTAGCATCCAAAGCCTGGTGTCTGGCGATCGCGTAGTATGGCGTCCTGGTGTAGAAACCCTGCAAGGTATTGCCGGAGTGGTTGAAGCCGTGCATGAGCGTCAATCCATGCTAACTCGTCCTGATTACTATGACGGTGTAAAGGCCGTTGCAGCCAATGTCGATCGCATTGTGATTGTGTCAGCGATTTTACCTGAGCTATCTCTAAATATTATCGACCGCTACATTATTGCCGCAGAAACTATCGGTATTAAACCGCTTATTGTGGTGAATAAAGTCGATCTACTTAATCCTGAAGAACGCAAAGCGGTGGAAAAGACGCTTTCTCTTTACGAAAAAATTGGCTACCACGTTCGTTTAGTCAGCACCAATACAGGTGAAGGACTTGATGGCTTAAAACAAGACTTAAAAGATCATACCAGTATTTTCGCAAGCCAATCTGGCGTGGGTAAATCAAGTATGGTGAATGCACTGATGCCTGAAGTCGAAGCGGATGTCGGTGATGTATCTGAAAACTCTGGTTTAGGTCAACACACAACTACAGCTGCACGCCTGTATCACTTTGCAGAAGGCGGCGATCTGATAGATTCTCCTGGAGTTCGTGAGTTTGGTTTATGGCACTTAGAGCCAGAGCAAGTAACCGAAGCCTTTATTGAGTTTGAAGATTATCTTGGTGGTTGTAAGTTCCGCGACTGTAAACACAAAGACGATCCTGGCTGTATTCTTCGTGAAGCCGTAGAGAAAGGCGAGATCAGTGAAGAGCGTTTTAACAGCTATCACAAGATCATTGATAGCATGTCAGAAAACATCGCTAACCGTCAGTTCTCTCGCAATAAACCCGATTAAACACTTACCCTAAGTGCGTATCTCTGTGCACTTAGGGGATCCCCTTATCCTTTGAATCTCCTCTCAAAACCTTCTCCACTAACGCAGATAAACTGACTTTCCCTAAAGAGTTAGGTATTATTGCCTGTTCGGGTTATTCTCACGAACATCAAAAGAATAACTAGACTATTGATTAAGTGATATTTTTCGGAAGATTAATTGTGCTAGATAAGATTAAGATTGGTCTGCAATATTGCACGCCAAAGCATGCGCTAACGCGTTTAGTGGGAAAACTGGCTTCATTAGAAGGCGGTAAAGTAACCACTGCGATCATTCGCTGGTTCATCAAACAATACAATGTTGATATGGCGGAAGCACGCAATCCCGATCCAGCCGCTTACCCAACCTTTAATGCTTTCTTTGTTCGTGAATTAAAAGATGGCGCGCGTCCTATCAATGGCGATGCTCGTATTATTAGTCATCCTGCCGATGCTTGTGTAAGCCAACTGGGTCCAATTAAAGAAGGTCGCCTCTTTCAAGCAAAGGGTCACTACTTTGATGCTTGTGAACTATTAGGTGGCGATAAAGCTCTTGCTGATGAGTTCATCGGTGGTGACTTTGCGACACTTTACCTATCACCAAGCGATTATCACCGCGTACACATGCCATGTGACGGTACTCTACGCCAGATGATTTATGTACCAGGTGATTTATTCTCGGTTAACCCGCTAACAGCGGAAAACGTACCAAACCTATTTGCACGTAATGAACGCGTAGTCTGTATTTTTGATACTGAGTTTGGCCCATTGGCACAAATTCTTGTTGGCGCAACTATCGTTGGTAGCATCGAAACCACATGGGCTGGTACGGTAACACCACCAACAGGTCCAGAAGTACGTCGTTGGGACTACCCAACAACAGGTACAGAAGCAATTGTGCTGAAAAAAGGCGAAGAAATGGGTCGCTTTAAACTTGGTTCAACGGTAATCAACCTATTCCCGAAAGATACCATCCGTTTTGTAGAAGAGATGAAACCACTACAAACGACACGTATGGGTCAACCTTACGCTGAGCAGATCACTCCAGAGCAGTGATTTAACAAGCAATAGAAAAAGGGCTGAACACAGCCCTTTTTTATTACCTCAAATACACAACACGTATCTTAATCGCAGATAGCTTCATTTTCTTACCGCTATTTCACTGAAGATTCAGCGATACTTCCTAGATTCTAAAATTTTGAACCCGCAAAAAAGATAATCTGATTTTCCTTTCTATCGCATTCGACTTACCATCATACCTAAATAGAATAAACATCGTTATTTCAGATAATAATCTGTCAATCTAGACGAGCCGCGCTTTCTCTCAATGACGCGATACAACAAAGGTACTCCCATGATAAAAAAAACATCTGCTCTTCTTTTAGCCCTGCTTGCAGGAACATCTCTATCTGCACAAGCGGCTGACTGGGGATATGGCAATAGCACCGAGCACTGGTCTGACAGTTACCCAACCTGTGGCTTAGGCAAGAACCAAAGCCCGATAAACATTACTTCAGCACTCAAAGCGAACCTCGCGCCACTGCGTATTGAGTACAACGGTAAAATCACCAGTATCACCAATAACGGTCACACTGTAGAAGCAAAGGTCAGCGGTGATAACAAGCTGATTGTCGATGGGGATACCTATACCTTAAAGCAGTTTCACTTCCATACACCATCTGAAAACTACATCGATGGTAAACAATACCCATTAGAAGCGCATTTTGTGAATATGGATGATAAAGGCAATATTGCAGTTATTGCTGTGATGTTTGAAAACGGCCTACGTGAGAACAATGCTCTTAGCTCTTTACTCAAAAACATCCCAACTAAAGGTAATACCATCGACTTCACCGATGATCTGAGCCCGAATAACCTTCTTCCTCGTGAACGTGAGTATTATCAATTCAATGGCTCACTAACGACACCACCATGTACTGAAGGTGTGCGCTGGTTTGTATTAGAAACACCACAATACAGCTCAAAAGATCAAACCGAGAAACTAAATCAAATCATGGGTAACAATAACCGCCCAGTACAACCGATTAATGCTCGAATTATTGTTGAATAGACCGCTCCGCAAATAATAGTGATAACTATTTGCATTTAAATACTAAATTATCTATATTTATGAGCTGAAGATAAGATGCCTTGAAATCCTACTTGCTGACTATCTAAATGAATTTAAGCTGTTTTAGGTAAATCTGCGGTCGCCCTGATACCGTTCCCTCTGACTGTTCAACCACACTCAGATGTATCAGCTTGATTTACCTTATATGAAAAAGCACGGTTAATACCGTGCTTTTTTGTGTCTTCAGAAACGTAGTGTTTCAATCAGGCTGTAAGTTATGCGCGATCAATCGGAAAGGCGGTGACTTTCTCAATATGATCAAGCCCCATTGCTAGCATGATCAAGCGATCAATCCCTAACGCCACCCCCGCACAATCAGGGAAACCAGCACGCAATGCATTAACGAGATTCATATCAATTGGCTGAGGTTGTAATCCCATCTCAATACGTTTTTGGTTGTCTTTTTCGAAGCGCTGTAATTGCTCATCGCCATTGGCAAGTTCATGGAAGCCATTCGCTAATTCAATGCCTTTAAAATACACTTCAAAACGCTCTGCCACACGAGAGTCCGTTGGGTTAATTTGTGCTAATGCCGCTTGTGAAGCTGGAAAGTCATACACAAACGCTGGCACTTGCTGACCAATTTTACCTTCAACACCAATACTAAATAACAGTTGTAATAAGGTATCGCGATCTTCTTCTGGCTCGGCAATATCAGACAATCCAAGGGCTGCTGCCGCCACTTTAAGCTCTGTCATTGAGCCAGTTAAAGGGCATACCCCTAGTTGATCAATAAAGGCTTGTTGATACGTCATCTTCTCAGCTGCGCCACAACCTAGGACCAATTGCAGCAAATCGTCCATCTCATCCATTAATAAGTGATGATCAAAGTTCGGGCGATACCACTCTAACATGGTGAATTCTGGGTTATGGTAGCGGCCTGATTCTTCATTTCGAAATGACTTACAGATCTGGTAAATCGCGCCACTGCCAGCAGAAAGCAGTCGTTTCATGTGAAATTCAGGGCTGGTCATTAAATATAACGTTTGCCCATCAGCATAACCCGGCCCTACAAACTCGGTTTGAAAAGTATGTAAGTGAATATCAGTCACGGTCGCTTGGCTCATGGCAGGCGTATCGACTTCCATTACCTCACGCTCAGCAAAAAACTGACGAATAACTGCTAACAAATGAGCGCGTTGTTTTAACTGCGCAATCGAGGCCGTAGGCTGCCAAGTAGACATAACGTTTCTTCTTTCATGAAATAGTGACAATGGCATTATTTTATCAGAGCTCAGGAATATACGTCGCTTATTCCTTTGGTTTTCTCTTTTTCATGGAAGATATGAATACATTATGAATAAAAAATCGCGATACCATCAGCAAAAATATACCTTTAGCTCCCACCTTCCCGCTTTTTCTTTGTTATCAAACAATCAGCTCATTAATACCGGTTTATCGTTATCTATCACTTTGTTAATCGCCCCTCTACGCCTTTTAAGTTTTATTGAAACTGGATTTAATTAACATTTAAGAAACATAAAAACCAATAAATACAAAGAGATAAACAATTTAAAAACATGATCAATTGTGACAAATATCACACCATTTGTAATCTTCTTACATTTTTTGACTATTTCGGTAAAAACTTGCGTCTAAATCAATTTATCTAATAACAAGGTTTCATAGAATGCGCTCAGGATTTCAAGGAAAGATGCGCTGACCGCATCTTTTTAGTTTTTTTACCGTCTTACCTTCGGAGGATAGCTGTGAAGACTATTACCACAGATATCGCTGTAATCGGCGCAGGTGGTGCAGGCCTACGTTCTGCCATCGCTGCTGCAGAAGCTAACCCAGAACTAGAAATTGCACTGATCTCAAAAGTGTACCCAATGCGTTCGCACACCGTTGCGGCGGAAGGTGGCTCTGCTGCCGTGATCAAGGACGAAGATAGCCTAGATAACCACTTCAACGATACCGTTGGCGGTGGTGACTGGTTATGTGAACAGGACGTTGTGGAATATTTCGTTGAGAACGCAACGCGCGAAATGATCCAAATGGAACAATGGGGCTGCCCATGGAGCCGTAAAGAAAACGGTGAAGTAAACGTTCGTCGTTTCGGTGGTATGAAAGTTGAGCGTACATGGTTTGCCGCTGATAAAACTGGCTTCCACATGCTACACACCCTATTCCAAACATCTATTAAGTACTCTCAAATCAAACGTTTTGACGAATACTTCGTGGTTGATCTTCTAGTTGAAGAAGGTGAAGTACAAGGCCTTATCGCAATTCACATGTCTGAAGGCGAACTGATCTGCATTAAAGCAAAATCAGTGATCCTAGCAACCGGTGGCGCTGGTCGTGTTTACCACTGTAACACCAACGGCGGTATCGTAACCGGTGATGGTATGGCTATGGCTTACCGTCATGGTGTACCACTTCGTGACATGGAATTTGTTCAGTACCACCCAACAGGTCTTCCGGGTACAGGTATCCTGATGACAGAAGGTTGTCGTGGTGAAGGCGGTATCATCGTTAACAAAAACGGTTACCGTTACCTACAAGACTACGGTATGGGCCCTGAAACACCAGTAGGCCAGCCAAAGAACAAATACATGGAATTAGGCCCACGTGACAAAGTGTCACAGGCTTTCTGGCATGAACAACAAAAAGGTAACACCATCAAGCACCCTCTAGGTGATGTGGTACACCTTGATCTTCGCCACCTAGGTGAAGAGTACTTACATGAGCGTCTACCGTTTATCTGTGAACTAGCAAAAGCTTACGTCAACGTCGATCCAGCTAAAGAGCCAATTCCAATTCGCCCAACGGTGCACTACACCATGGGTGGTATTGAAACTGACGCACATTGTGAAACGCGCATTAAAGGTCTATTTGCAGTAGGTGAATGTGCTTCTGTTGGTCTTCACGGTGCTAACCGTCTAGGTTCTAACTCACTGGCTGAGTTCGTAGTATTTGGTCGTGTTGCGGGTGAGAACGCCGTGAAACATGCCGCTGAATTTAAAGGCTGGGACGACGCTTCTATCAATGCACAAATCGATGCTGTTCAAGCGCGTATCGATGGCCTAATGGCACAAGAAGGCGACGAGAACTGGGCTGATATCCGCACTGAAATGGGTCATACCATGGAAGCGGGTTGTGGTATCTACCGCCAAGAAGATTTGATGCAAGCTACGATTGAGAAACTTGCTGAGCTAAAAGAGCGCTACAAGCACATCTTTATCAAAGATAAAGGCAAAGTATTTAACACCGATCTGCTATACGCAATCGAAGTGGGTTACGGCCTAGAAGTGGCTGAAGCGATGGCGCACTCTGCGATCAATCGTAAAGAATCTCGTGGTGCACACCAACGCCTTGATGACGGTTGTACTGAGCGTGATGATGTTAACTACCTAAAACACACCTTAGCGTTCTACAACAATGGCGATGCACCAATCATCGATTACAGCAACGTCACTATCACTAAGTCGCAGCCAAAAGCACGTCTATACGGTGCAGCAGCCGATGAAGCAGCAGCAAAAGACGCCGCTGAAGCACCAGCAGTAACTGAGCAACAAGAGGAACAGGCATAATGTCAGCAAATCGCATTCAACTGGTTGAAATTCTGCGTTATGACCCAGCAAAAGACGCAGAACCGTACCTTGAGAAATTCGAAGTACCTTTCAATGAAACCATGTCTGTTCTTGATGCACTTGGTTACATTAAAGATCACCTAGATAAAGATCTGTCTTACCGTTGGTCTTGTCGTATGGCTATCTGTGGCTCTTGCGGCATGATGGTAAACGGTGTGCCAAAGCTCGCTTGTAAGAGCTTCTTACGTGACTACCCTAACGGCGTGAAAATCGAGCCATTAGCGAACTTCGCGATAGAGAAAGACTTAATTGTTGATATGACGCCATTCATTGAGCGTCTTGAAGCAATCAAGCCATACATCATTGGTAACGATCGTACACCGGAAGACGGTACGAACCTGCAAACGCCTGAGCAATTAGCAAAATACAAGCAATTTGCTGGCTGTATCAACTGTGGCCTGTGCTATGCCGCTTGTCCTCAGTTTGGTTTAAACCCAGAGTTTATTGGCCCTGCTGCGCTAACCCTTGCTCACCGCTACAACCTTGATAGCCGTGACAATGGTAAAGATGAGCGTATGGAGCTTATCAATGGTGAAAACGGTGCTTGGGGTTGTACATTCGTAGGTTACTGTTCTGAAGTATGTCCTAAGAGTGTTGATCCAGCTGCGGCTGTTAACCAAGGCAAAGTGGAATCTTCTAAAGATTTCGTTATTACAATGATCAAACCAATGGAGGCATAAGGATGAGCAACCGTAAACCTTACGTTCGTGAGATGAAGCGTACATGGTGGAAAGACAGCTCTTTCTATCGCTTCTACATGATCCGCGAAGCAACTGTACTACCTCTGATCTTTTTTACTATCTGCTTAACATTCGGTTTAGGTAGCCTAGTTAAAGGTCCTGAAGCATGGCAAAGCTGGCTAAACTTCATGGCAAATCCAGTGGTTATTCTACTGAATATTCTTGCCCTAGCAGGTAGCCTGTTCCACGCCTTTACCTACTTCAACATGATGCCGCAGGTAATGCCTATTCGCATCAAGGGTAAGAAACTTGATAAGAAAATTATCATTCTTGCTCAGTGGGCA